>DDQV01000114.1:58868-71082 GCA_002342785.1 Fusobacteriaceae bacterium UBA2433
TATACAACCTCTGTTTTTTCCATATCCAAAATTAACTTTAATTGTTCTAAATATGTTTGAATATTCTTTGTAATATCTTCAGAAGACAACATTGGTCTAGTTTCAGATTTCCCTGTTGGGTCTCCTATTCTAGCTGTAAATGTCCCTATTAAAAACTTAACTCTATGTCCTAAATCTTGAAATTGTTTTAACTTTCTAAGGGGAACAGCATGACCTATATGTAAATCAGAACCTGTTGGATCTATTCCTAATTTTACAATCAATGGTGTGTTTGTTTCTAACGATTTTTTTATTTTCTTTTCTAATTCCTTTTCAGAAATTAATTCCTCTACTCCTCTTTTTAATATCTTCAATTGTCTTTGAACTTCTACATTAATATCCATAGTTAATCTCCTTTTATATATAATTTTTTTTATAAAAAAAAGCTTACAGATTATATCTGTAAGCTTTAAAAAGTTTAATTCAGATACAACCCTTAATTAGTATACTATAAAATGGGCTGTAATATTTCTACACAGTCCCTCAATTAATAATAGTAATAATAAGTTTGGTTGTTATCAAATTTCATATTTTCTCCTAATTTTATAAATTATATTTATATAATTATAACATAATAAGTTTTTTTTTTAAAGTAGTTATATTAAATTTTATACTTTTAAAATAGTTTTTTTAGATGGTATCTCTATCTTTAAAACCATAGTTCCTAAAACTAATATAACAATACCTATTGCATTTACAATAAATAGATGTTCTTTCAAAAATAGATGTCCTATGATAGCAGCAGTTGGAAGCTCTATCAAACTCATTATTCCTGCTTTTGTTGGTGTGGTAAATTTAAGTGACATAGCATAGAAACTACAAGATAAAACAGTTGGAACTAAACCTAATATTATTGATATTACTATTAATTTCAAACTAAATGATCTTAATAATATCTCTATATCTGCCATTGAAAATACATATATCGCTCCTACTAAAAAACTATACATAAGTATCCCTGACATATTAGCCTCTACAGATACTCTTTTAGTTAGTATAGGAAAAAAACCATATGCTATTGCTGAAATTAAACCTATAAAAAGACCAACTTTATTAGCATGTAAAATAGATATATCTCCCCCTGTCACTACAAGAAATGCTCCATAAAATGCCATACTCAAAGCTAATGTTTTAAAAAAAGTAATCTTCTCATTAAAAAATATTCTTGATAATATTGCTGTAAAAAGTGGTCCTAAACATACCATCATAACTCCTACTGTAGTAGATGTCATAGAAATACACTTATATATTGCCAAACTCATAGTCCCTTGAGTTATTATTCCGATTAGAAAAGAGTGTTTAATATCTTTTTTTGCTACTTTTAGTTTTTTTCTATCTGTGACCAAATAAAATATAAACATAAATAAAAAAGCAAATAATAACCTTAAAAAAGCTATCTCAAAAGGCCCCACCCCTGTTTTCCCTAAAAAATGTGAGATAATTCCAAGAGTCCCCCATGTTATTCCTGCTAAAAGTGCAAGTCCGTATCCTTTTTGTTCCACCTTAACCCCCTCTAATAATTTACATAATAAACTATTATAGAACAATTACCTATATAATTCAACATTATACCCTTAAATCCTCATTCAAATTTTAAACCTTATTTCATTCTTAAATATATTTAATATATCAAAAAAAAATTTAAAAATAAAAACCCTTTAAAAAGATCTCTATTGATTATTTTAATATAATCCTATAGAATAGGGTTATATTAAAATATTATGGAGGGATTATGGAAATTTTATTGATTGGATTAGGAATGTTTGTTGCAGGATTTATAGACTCTATCGCTGGAGGAGGAGGTCTTATTAGTACTCCTACACTACTTTTAGTAGGTCTTCCCCCTCATCTTGCTTTAGGAACAAATAAACTAGCAGCTTCTGCCGGAGCATTAGTTAGTAGTCACGAATTTTTTAAGAGTAATAAACTGAATTTTAAATTACTCAAAATTATGATCCCCTTTGCATTTGTAGGAGCAGTTATCGGAGTAAGCACCTTACAGTTTATCTCACCTGATCTTTTGAAAAAATTAATTCCTTTTATGATCTTTGGAGTAGCTATCTATACTGTTATCTCTAAAAAAGTGGGAATGATAAATTCCTTCCCGGGATTTACTCCTAAAAATAAATTGTTAGGTAAACTTTTAACTTCTGTTTTAGGTTTTTATGACGGATTTTTCGGTCCTGGGACGGGAACATTCTTTATGTTTGGTTTAGTAAAGATTTTTAAATTTGATTTCACTGTTGCTACTGCTAACACTAAGGTATTAAATTTCACAACTGGTTTTGCTGCTTTACTTACTTTTTTATATAATGGACAAGTAAATATTAAATATGGTCTTATCTCTACAATATTTATGATCTTAGGATCTAAGCTTGGTTCAAAGATGGCTATAAAAAATGGAGCTAAATTTATAAAACCTATCTTTATAGTTATGTCCCTAATAATGGCAGGGAAAATGGTTTATAGTATGGTAATCTAATAAATTTATATATAATATAAAAAGACCTTTAAAAATTAAAGGTCTTTTTATATTATTCATTTAGTAAAACTATTTAGTTTCCTCAATTAATTTATTCATTTCTTCGATTACAACATCAGAATTTAATCCGTGAGATACGATTCCTTCTCCTAAACTTTCACCTGAAGCTACCATACATCCTACACACCCTAATCCATATTTTTGAAATACTTGAACAATTACTGGATACCCTTGTACCGCTTCTAATATATTCATATCTTTATTTACCATCTTTAACTCCTCCTATAAAACTACATTATATTTTTTTAATATATAAATTATATATTATCATAGTAAACTTGTCAAGATTAATTAACACAATTTAATAAATCATGGATTCTTACTAGACCTATTAATTTTTCTTTCTCTAAAACAGGTAAAACTGAAATTTGACTTTCCCTATTTTCCATTAATTCCAATGCATCTACAGCCATTTTTTCAGCTCCAATATAGATAAATTTTGAGATCATGATATCTTTAGCTTTATAATTGAAAAATTCTTTTTTATTTTTTAACGCTCTTCTAATATCTCCCTCAGTAATTATTCCAATCATCATTTCATCTTCTAATACACAAACTGCACCTAATTTTTTCTTTGTCATAGTTACTAATATTTCATCTATATCAGTATTTTTTTCTACGATTGCAAGATCTAATCCGCTATGCATTACATCTTTTACCTTCATAAGTAACCTTCTACCTAGGCTTCCTCCTGGATGATACACAGCAAAATTTTCTGGTTTAAAATTTCTTAATTTAATTAAAACCGATGCTAAAGCATCTCCCATAACCATAGTAGCTGTAGTAGAACAAGTAGGAGCTATATTCATAGGACAAGCTTCTCTTTCAACTCCTATATCTAATATTTCATCAGATGCTATTCCTAATTTAGATTTTTTATTTCCAGTCATCGCTATTAATTTTGCACCTATTTTTTTTATTGACGGGATTATAGAAACTACTTCATCACTATTTCCTGAGTTTGAAATAGCAATTACTATATCTTCTCTACCTACTACCCCAAGATCACCATGAAGACCTTCAGCTGAATTCATAAATACTGTTAATGTTCCTGTAGAAGCTAAAGTCGCAGCTATTTTTTTCCCTATTATCCCAGACTTTCCAACACCTGTAACGACAACCTTCCCTTTACAATTCATAATTAAATTAGCTGTCTTTTCCAATTCTTTCCCTATCTTATCCCTTACTTTTTTCAATTCTTCTATTTCAATATCAAATATTTCTTGAGCATATTCTTTTATATTCATTATTCCTCCTATGGTTTTTTTTATTATATCATTTTTTTTTATTTTATTCATCCAAAAAAAAAAGAGGATTAAAAAAATATTTTAATCCTCTTTCTTCTTATAATTGGTCTATACAAGATACTGGACATACACCTGCACAAGCACCGCAATCGATACATGCATCTTCATCTATCAATCTTTTTCCATCTTCCTCTTCTGAAATACAAGCCACTGGACATACATCTTCACATGCTCCACATGAAATACACTCATCTTTTCTTATTCTGTGTGCCATTTTATTACCTCCTATTTATTTTTTTATAACCATTTTTAGTATACCTTATAATATCTAAATATTAAAATATTTTTTTAATACTTTTTAATTTAAATTTTTTATCTTATCACTCCTCCTCCTACCAAATTTTCACCATAATATAATACCATATGCTGCCCCTTGGCATTTTGTTGGTTTTTTTCTTCATATTCAAAAAATACCCTATCTTCTATTCCTTCTCTAGATACTTTTTTTATTTTTCCTATAGATCCATGACTAGAAAATCTAGGCCTCCCTATAAGTTTTTCATCTAATAATTTTTCTATCTCAACTATAAACTTATAATCTATTAATTCCACTTCTTTTACAAATAATTTTTCATAATCACCTAAAAGAATCTCATTTTTAGAAGGTCTTATATCCAATATAAAATATGGTATTGGTTTTTTTAAATTTAGACCTCGTCTCTGTCCAACAGTGTAAAGTTGATATCCATCATGGGTCCCCATTATATTTCCATCTTCATCTACAAAAAATCCTTTTTTTATTTCATCTTTTAACTTCTCTTGCAAATATTTTTTATACCCCTCTGGAGCAAAGCATATTCCTTGACTATCTTTCTTATTATGAGTTACCAACCCTATCTTTTGAGCTATTTCTCTAACTTCTACCTTAGTAAAATTATATAGAGGAAACTTCATCCTTTTTAGAGAATTCTCGTCTAATCTATATAGCATATAAGTTTGATCTTTACGTATATCTGCTGCATTCTTTAAAAGATATTTATCCATTTGAGAAGAATATTCTAAATTACAATAATGTCCTGTTGCTATATATTTTGCTCCCACTGAATCTGCATAATCTATTAGACTTTTTATCTTTATTTTTTCATCACATACTACACAAGGAGACGGTGTAGTTCCACTACTATAACCATCTAAAAAATCTTTTATTACTATATTTTTAAAATCTTCTGATACATCTAAAACCGTATGTTTTATCTTTAATGCATCAGCTATTTTTTTAGCCTCTTCGATCTCTCCCATAGATCTTTTATCTACTAACAAAGTTACTGCTATTACCTCATATCCTTCCTCTTTCAAAAGATATGAAGTTACTGAAGAATCTACTCCTCCACTCAATCCAACTATTACTTTTTCCATTTTTTCTCCTTATTATATATATTCTATAGCTTAATATGTATCTCTCCTACCATAAATTCTTTTATTCCATCTACAGTCTCTACCTCTAACTTTCCATTTTTTAAAATTCTTTTTCCTATACCAAATATTTTATCTTCTAAAAAATTTATTTCTATCTCTCTATTTAAAAGATAATTTTTTTGATTTATCTCACATAAAATTTCATTCCATTCTCCCCTAAGGTATCTATTCCAATATTTTTCAAATGAATTTATTATTTTTTTAATTACACCAAGAATTTCATATTCATCTCCACTTACTTTCTTTAAAGAAACTCCATTTTTAGATCTACCTAAAAATTCTAAATTATTTATATTTATCCCAATTCCTATAATAAAAAAATCTTCAACTTTCTCTACTAAGATCCCAGATAGTTTTCTATCCTGTAGATATATATCATTTGTCCATTTAAACTTATAATCTAATCCTACCACACTTTTTAGCCCCTCTAATAGAGCAATCCCTACAACTAATGGTAACTTACTATACTCTTCCATACTTAGATTTGGGTCTTCTTTTAAAGCAAAACTAAATAATCCTGCTCCAGGAGGTGATACCCAAAGATTTCCTCTTCTTCCTCGTCCAGAAGTTTGAATCTTTGCTATAACTAGATCCCATTCTTTTTTATCCTTTTTATTTTTTAGATATTCACTGGTAGATTCCAGTTCATCAAAGTTAAATATTCTCATCTATTTCCTCCTCTTTAAGATAAAAAAAGACACCATAATAAGTGCCCTTTAATTTGTTTTTATTTTAACTTTAAAGGAAACATAAAAACATCCCTCTCCTCTTTATTATCATCTAATTGTCTTTCAATTATAGGATTAGAAATTAATTCTACTTCTCCTTTATAGATATATTCTTTTTCTTTATATAATTCCAGCAGATGAATTGCAAACCCTTCTTTTTTAGCATTTAAAAGAGATTTGTTTTGCCTTTTCATCTCTTGATCACCTTTCTTACCCATTCCAGTAAAATATAAGATATCTTTATCTTTTCGATGTTTATATGAGCAATTATCAAACTTAGCCAGTAAAATTATAGTATTAGTTCTTTTACTTTTTCTAATTCCCCCTTGATTTGAACATAGAAAACATTCTGCTATCTCTTTATTTTCTAAAACTTGATCTATTTTTAAATCTTTTATTGTCATCTATACCTACTCCTTATTTCTTTTATTATATATATCACTTATTTTTTTAATAAATTAGCTAGTATTTTTGGAGTCACCTTATTATAAATCTCATTTTCTATTTTTACATTAGGACCTTTTCCACATTGACCAAAACATCTTTGAGTCATTAATTTATATTTTCCATCAGAAGTTATTTCATCTACTTCTACTCCTAACAATTTTTTAGCTTCCTCTAATACCTTTCCACTACCATTATTTTTACAAGCTGTATGAGTACAGATTTTTACTTCGATGATTTGTTTTCCCTCACCCTTTAGATGAGGATAAAATTTAATTGTATTTTCGATTGAAAAATCAAATTTATCCATCTTATCTGCAACAAATTTTATCATATCTTTAGATATATAACCCTCAGTGTTTTGAATAAATTCCAAAACTTCTAATTCATTATTTTTATCCTCTAAATTTTCTATAATTTTTTTAACTTCTTCTTTTAAATCCATCTCTTTTACTCCTTTTAATTTAATTATAAATAATAAATTTTAATTAAACCTATAATTTAATCTTATATTTGCCAGTTGTCCCAGCCTTTGACTTTTCAACTAAAAATTCCATCATCTTTTTAAAACTTTTACTTGAATCTGTAGCTCCTGCTATGATATCAATCTTTGGCATCTCAAAATCAACTTCTTTTAATTCATAATCTTTTTTCAATCCTTTAATAAAGTTTTTAGGTAATATTATAGAAAATTCCTTAGGATTTGTTTTATTTTTAGCAAACATCTCCTTATTATACCAATCATTTTTTGAAGCTAATTCACCTTTTTTATTTACTTTATCAGTTGTAATTTTTACTATTTTACCTTCTTCTATCTCCATACTTGCAGTTGAGGCCCATCCATAAATATATTCTTTTTCCTGTACAAAATACCTTCCATCTTTTAACTGTGCTCCTAAAATACTTGTTGCCATAATTAGATATAAAATTATTTTCTTCATCTCTCTCCTTATTTAGAACTCTACATTATATTTTTATCAATGAAACCACCCTTTAAATTTTCCAGGTTTCCCTTCCTCAGATTTTTTCATTAAAAACATTACCATCTTATTAAATTTATTAGATATAACTGTTGCTCCTGCTATAGTATCTACCTTAAACACCTTATAATCATCTGTTTCCTCTATCTTTTCAAGATATTTTTGGGGTAGTTTTATATATGGATCTATCCCATATGTATCTTTTAGTATTATTTCCATTTCTTTTTCATCTTGACTTCTTAACTTCCCATCCTTTGTTATCATATCCACATCTATCCAAATAATTTCATTATTTTTAATTTTTAATTCTACTTTTGTTTTCCACTTTTTACCTCTTACTGTATTTTCTATAACAGAGTAATATCCATCTGTTAATTTAGCTCCAAAAATAGTTATTACTAATGTAAAATATAAAATTATAATTTTCATTTTCTTCACCCTCTTTTTATAACTTTATTTATCTATATCCTCTAAAATTGCAGTTGCAGTTGCATATTCCTTAGAATGAGAGATACTTAAATTTAATTTTCCATTATATTTTTTAATAAGTTCATCTGATAGATAAACCAAAGGTTTTCCTAGGTCATCATTTAAAATTTCTATATCTAGTAATCCAAATTTTCTAACTCCTGTTCCAAAAGCTTTTGATATAGCTTCCTTAGCTGCAAATCTCCCTGCATAGCTAGGATATGGATTTTTTTTTTTTGATATATATTCTATTTCTTTTTTTGTATATACTTTTTCTAAAAAAGTAGAAGTTCTTTCAATAGCTTTTTTTATCCTAGAAATTTCTACTATATCTGTTCCTAATCCTATGATCATAAATTTCTTCCTTTCGACACAATAAATAACTCTATGAAAACCATATTAATTTTTTTCAAAAACATCTATATTTACATCTATGGTTATCTTTAATTTTGATAAATTAAATAACCTTTCAACTCCATCTTTTGGGCTTTTCCATCTATATGGAGTCATATCAAATAAATTTTTTATATCTTTACCATCTTCTAATTCAACTTTATATTTCACATTTACTAATTCTTCATAATTATATCCGTCTAAAATATCTTGAGTAGGTCTATAATAATCCATCTTTAATTTTTCATAGACTACTTCTTTAATCTCAACTAGATGGTACTCTCCTGTACTAACTGTTATTAATTTACCTCCTTTTTTTAATACTCTTTTATACTCTATAGGATCTATATAACTAAACATACAGATCACATAATCTAGTGATTCATCTGCAATAGGAATATTAGATCCACTTGCAACAATCCATTCAATTTCCTTATAAGTTCTAGAAGCATTTATAATTCCATCTTTAGAGATATCTATTCCTATGATATGAGAATTTATATTTTCATTTTTTAAATTATCTCTTAAAAGATTTGTGTAATATCCCTCTCCACATCCTATATCTAAAATATTTATACCATTTTTATCTCCTATCTCCTTTTTTATAATTTTATTTAAAGTTTCTGATATTTCTTTATAATAACCTTTTTCTAAAAAGTTTTTTCTTGAAACTATCATCTTTTTATCATCTCCAGGATTTTTACTTCTTTTTTCATTGGACATATGAAGATTTACATACCCTTGCTTTCCCATATCGAAAGTATGATTATTTTTACATCTATAACTTTTATCATTTTTTTTTAATTTTTCCTGACATACAGGACATTTTAATATACACATAATTTCTTTCTCCTATTTCTATAACCAATTATCACTCTTAAATATCTATTATAATCTTTGAAAGATTTAAATTCCATAAATTTCTTTAGCATTTTCTGTAGTTATTTTTACTACTTCTTCGTAAGAAACCCCTTTTATTTCAGCTATCTTTCTAGCTACATATTCCACATATATAGGATTATTCCTCTTTCCTCTAAATGGTGTAGGAGTTAAGTATGGAGAATCAGTTTCTATTACTAACCTTTCCAAAGGTATTTTTGTTACTGCCTCTACAAGTTTTCTAGCATTTTTAAAAGTAATTACTCCTCCTACTCCAAAATAATAATTATCCATAAGCTCTACTGCACTTTCATAAGAACCTGGATAACAATGAACTATACCTTTTATTTCAGGATATTCTTTTAAAATTTCTAGAGTATCATAAGTAGCATCCCTTGTATGAATAACCACTGGTTTATTTACTCTTTTAGCCATCTCTAATTGACGTCTAAATATAGATTTTTGTTTTTCTTTTTCATCTTTCATCCAATGATAATCAAGGCCTATTTCTCCTATTGCTACCACTTTAGGGTGTAAGGCTAATTTTTCTAAATTCTCTTCTAGTTCATCATTATATCCATTTATATCTGTAGGATGAACTCCCACAACAGCATACATAAAATCATATCTATCTGCTAAATCTATAGATCTTTTAGAACTTTCCAAATCAAAACCTATATTTACTGCAAACTCTAAATTCTCTTCTATCTCTTTTAATATTTCATTTCTATCTTCATCATACTTATCATCAGTTATATGACAGTGAGTGTCTACTAATTTCATATCTTTACCTCCAAGTTTAAACTTTTTTAAAAAATTATTTTTCTTTATTATATCATATAAAGAAAAGACTACTAAATTTAGTAGTCTTTAAATTTATCCTAATAATTCATCCTTTGTAAATGAATATTTTTTCCTACAAAAATGACATTCTACTTCCAATTCAGGTTTTTCTATAAATATTTCTTCTAATTCTTTTTTATCTATAGTCATCAATCCTTTATAGAATTTATCTTTGTTACAATTACATTTATAAGAAATCTTCTTTTCTTCATAAACACTATAGTCTTCAATAAGTGCTAAATCATTTTTTGAATCTATATCTTCATAGATTAACTTTGCTATTCTTTTTAAATTCATACCACCTGCTAATAGTTCGGTCATTGGTCTCATTACTTTTATTTTAGCTTCTAACTTCGCAATAAAATTTTCACTGGCTTCTGGTAATAATTGAATCATATATCCACCTGCATTTTTTACCCTCATATCAGGACCCAGTGATACTCCTAATACTACTACCGATGGTGTCTGTTCCGATGTATAATAATAATAAGCTATATCTTCCCCAATTTCTCCATTAACTATTTGTGACACTCCAACATATGGTTCTTTTAATCCCATATCTTTTATAACAGTTAATGTACCTTTTCCTACTAAATCTCCCACCTTAGGAACTTCTCCAGCTTTTAATTCTAAATCAACTTCTGGATCACTTAAATAACCTTTTATGTTACCATTAGCGTCTGTTGTAACCAACATTTGCTTTAATAAACCATCTGTATTTGTTCTTAAAGTTAATAGGTCATCTCCCTTTAAAGTTTCCCCCATCATAACTGCTCCTGTTAACAATCTTCCAAAAGCTTTTATTGCAGTGGGACTACACTTGTGGATATCCAATGCTTTTTGTACTATATCCTTTGTCTCAACTATAAAAAATCTTGCGTTTTTACTTGAACCTCTGAGTAATTTTCCCATCTCTATCTCCTTTTATTAAAATCATTATAAGATTAAAAAATTGTTTTTTCTAAATGATTTTTTTTATAAATTCCTAAAGGTAATTATATCAGATAATATACTTTTTTTCAATTTGATGAATATTTTTATTAAATAAAATTATAACTTCTCTGCATTGAAATAAATTTTTGCAATTTCTTTTTTCGGTATTAAATTAGAAATTATCCGTGGAATTATTATTATTCCAAAAATATCTACAATTAACCTAGTAAATGCAAATTTTGTACCTAAAGATGCCATTTCAAATAAAATCATTGGTATCTTAGTAGTTGACCAAGCTCCTAAAAATATCATAATATTAGTAAATTTAACTCCTTTTTTCATAAATACAGCTGCTACTGGAAATGCACCGTACAATGGTCCTGCTGCTGCTGAACCAATTAATAAAGATAATAGCACTCCCTTTATCCCTGAATCTTCCCCCATATATTTTACTATAGTTTCTTTTGGAACCCAAGTATCTAAAAGCCCTAATAATATAAATACAGGAGGTATAACAAATAACATCTCTTTAAAAGAAAAAGCTGTAATACTCAAAGCTTTTACTCCTAAACTATAATTTATAAAAAATAAAATAATTAACATTATTAATGTGATTATAAAAAATTTATATTTTTTTATATTTTTCATTTTATATCACCATAATCCCTATTATATAAGCAACAATAAAAGAAAAAATAAAAGCTATTAAATTTCTATATATGGCTAAACGCTTTCCAAAATATTTTATTTCAACTGGAATAGTTACAACTCCTACCATCATAAGAGATGATATGAAAGCTCCAATTTGCATATATCCTGCGCCACTATCAAGTAACATCGCTGCTGTGGGGAAAGCTATAAAACCAGGTATTAAAGTCAATGCTCCTACAACCCCTGCAATAAATACTCCAAACCATCCAGATTTATTTCCTATAAGTTTTGATATTATTTCTGGATTAAAAATAGATAAGAGTATCCCTACAAGTACAATAACACCTAAAAACTGCGGTAAGATATTCTCAAAAGATTTTAACCCTTTCTTTAAAGATTTCTTGGTTTTATCTTTATCTTTATAATAAGATAAAATCAAAAGAACTAACGTAACAACATATAAAATTAAATTCAAAATTTTCACCATCCTTAAATTATTTATTATTTCGACTATGTTTATATAGATATATTATACAATTAACTATATTAGAAATTAATTATATAATAATACTTATACAAATTTTATTTGAA
>DDQV01000176.1:0-1003 GCA_002342785.1 Fusobacteriaceae bacterium UBA2433
TAATAATTTTTTAAAAAATTTCCCTTCTTAGTAGTGAAAAGCATGTATTGCTTCTCCTCCTCATTAGTTAATTTCATATCTTGAATCATCTTAACAAATGTTTTTTCATCTTCTATAACTTCATATTTTTTTATTTTTTCTAAAATTTCAATCCCTTTTTTATAATTTTTAATATCTTTTGTAATATATATCTTATTCATTACCTTCTCCTATTTTAATTTTTCCAAATATTTTCTAATTTTTTTATAAAAGCACTAATTATTATACTATTTTAATCAGTTTTCTTCAATGATATGATATAATAAACTTTAGATATAGATCAATTTTAAAACTCAATCTCATCAATAAAAAACAAATATAAATTCTCATAAGAAATATCCTTATGAGAAATATTAAAATAGGAGGACGAAGGATCCATGAAAAAAAGAATCAAAGAAGTAATCGTAGTAGAAGGTAAAGATGATATTTCAGCAGTAAAAAAAGCTGTAGATGCTGAGATGATAGAGGTCAATGGATTTGCTGTAAGAAGAAAATCTACTCTAGAGAAAATAAAAAATGCCTGTGAAAGAACAGGAGTGATAGTTTTAACCGATCCTGATTTTGCAGGGGAACAGATCCGAAAAACTATCGAAAATTATATTCCTGATGTTAAACATGCTTATATCTCAAGGGAAGAAGGAACAAAAGATGATAATATTGGAATTGAAAATGCTAATCCTGAATCTATCTTAAAAGCCTTAGAGGGAGCAAAATTTAAAATAGTTACAGAAAGAAAAGAATTTACCGTTATTGATATGATTGAAAATAATCTTTCTGTTGGATTAAATTCTAAAATGAATAGACAAAATTTAGGAAGTATCCTAAAGATAGGATATGCTAATAGTAAACAATTCTTGAGTAAATTAAATAATTTTGGTATAAGTCGAGATGAATTTGAAGATGCTATAAAAAAAATTAAAAATTAAATTTCCCCAATCTTGGGGTTTTTTTTATTTTTTTTAAA
>DDQV01000176.1:1135-2035 GCA_002342785.1 Fusobacteriaceae bacterium UBA2433
TTCTTTTTACGTCGAAATTGATCTTATACCAAATAAAAAAATTTGGTTTTAGTTATTTCTTGTAGTATAAATAATTAGAACAAAAAATAATATTTTAAAAGGGAGATATCATTATGAAAATTGGAGTACCTGGAGAAATCAAACCACAAGAACACAGAATTGCACTAGTACCTGAAGGAGCAGCAGAATTTATTAATAGAGGACACGAAGTTTATATGAAAACTAAAGCTGCAAACGGTATCGGACTAACTGATGAAGATTATATTGCTGTAGGAGTAAATATTCTTTCAACTTTAGAAGAAGTTTATGAGATTTCAGATATGATTATAGGCGTTAAAGAACCTCAACCTAGCGAACTTTCTCTTATCAAACCAGGACAAATTCATTATAGATATCTTCATTTAGCACCTGACTACGATCAAACAGTGGGATTAATGAAAGCTGGCGCTACTGGAATTGCATTTGAAACTGTAGAAATGACAAATAGAAGTTTACCATTATTAGCACCTATGTCTGAAGTTGCCGGTAGAGAAGCTATTATCTTTGGATCTAATATATTGGCAAAACATATGGGTGGAAAAGGAATTTTATTAGGTGGTGTAACTGGTACTGCTAGAGCAAAAGTTGTTATTGTCGGAGCTGGAATAGCTGGACAAGCAGCATTGAAAATGGCTATTGGTTTAGAAGCTGACGTCACCATCTTAGATGTAGATATTTCAAAATTAAAATATCTTGATGATATCTATGGAAATAAAATTAATACCCTATATTCTAATTCAGGAAATTTAGCATCAAAAATTAAAGATGCTGATCTAGTTATATCTACAGTATTAATTCCAGGGGCAAAATGTCCTCATCTAATCTCTATGGATATGATAAATTCTATGGAAGCAGGATCGG
>DDQV01000176.1:2053-3514 GCA_002342785.1 Fusobacteriaceae bacterium UBA2433
AATTGTAGATATTTCAATTGATCAAGGGGGGTCTACTCCTATATCTAGACCTACATACCATGAAAATCCAACTTTCTTAACTGAAAATGGCGTTGTAATGTATTGTTGTGCTAATATGCCTGGAGCTATGCCTAAAACATCTTCATATGCTCTTGCAAATGTTACACTTAAATATGGATTGGCAATCGCCGATTTGGGAGTGGATGGAGCTATCAATAAATTTCCCGAACTTAAACCTGGAATAAATGTTTACCAAGGTAAGTTAGTTTATAAACATATTTCAGAAGCATTTCCTAATTTAAATTTTGATAATTTAGAAGAATTGATGTTAGTAGCCAATTAAAATATTTTAAACTCAAGGAATCTTCCTTGAGTTTTTTATTTATATAGTATAAAAGGAAAAGATAGTAGTTTTAGTATATTTATATACAAGGGGTGATATGATATGTTTGAGCAAACATTTTTGATGATTAAACCAGATGGAGTAAAAAAAAAAATAATAGGAGATATATTAAGTAGAATAGAACAAAAAGAATTAGATATTATAGCTATGAAGATGTTTCAAATAACAAGGGAATTAGCAGAAATTCATTATGAGGAACATCGAGGAAAAGAGTTCTATGAAGACCTAATAAAATTTATTATATCTGGTCCAGTTATAGGCATAATCTTAGAAGGAGAAGATGCAGTAAAAATTATTCGTAATTTAGCAGGAAAAACTAATCCAAAAGAAGCTGAATATGGTACAATAAGAGGCGATTATGCTTTTGATATCACAAAGAATATTGTCCACACTTCTGATTCTAGAATAAGTGCTCAACGAGAGATCAGTAATTTTTTTAAAAAGACAGAAATTCTAAATAATATAAAGTAATAAAAGCAGTTTTTTTAAATTCTAAATTTGAGATAAATCTGTAACTATGATAGAATTATTTAAAATAATAGGGGTGATTTACTATGAAACAAGTACGTGATATTATGAATACAAACTTAATAACAATAGAGTCTAACTTAACCTTTGATAAAATTTTAAAAATAATGATAGAAAAAGGTGTAGGAAAACTTCCTGTAATTGATCATGGAAAACTAATAGGAGTTGTTACAAGAGATGATATTTTAGTGAGACAAGAAACTGCACCATTACCACCAGTAATTGCTTTTTGGGATCTCCTTATAACCCTTCCAGAAAATAAGGAATTTAAACAAAAATTAAAAAAATTATCAGGATATGTTGCAAGTGACATCATGTCTACAGATAATTATCTAATCGTAAAAACATCTGATGATTTGGCTTTTGTAATTACTCAAATAGTAGAGCAAAAATACAACTATGCTATTGTAGTAGAAAAAGATTCTATCGAAGGTATCATAACAAAAACTGATTTAATCAATAAATGTTTTAATTAAAAAAAGAAGGACGGTGTAAAAAAAACGTTGGAAATTTATAGTCAACTTATTTTA
>DDQV01000021.1 GCA_002342785.1 Fusobacteriaceae bacterium UBA2433
AAAAAGGACACTTAGATAAACTAAATCTATATGTCTTTTTTTTGTGTAGCTATGATTTTTAGATTTATAATCAATTTCAAACTTGAATCTAACATGATTAATATCTAAAGTCGCTTAAAATCAAAATAAGGGCTTAATATATATTTTAATTATAGAAGGTCATCCTTTCACTACTATGGTTTAATCTCTTCATCACTAGACTAATATTATTAGTTTTCTTATAAACTACAAGACCCCATGGTTTATGTGCCGTATGAGTAGAAATTTTAGTTTTTAAATTATAGTAATCTGCTATGTCTGTATAAATATTATGGATTGATATTCTTAATATATGATTTTTATTATTTAGTGCTCTATTCCCTTGACCAACAAAAAGAAACTTATTATCAATATTTAATTTTATTTCTTTTCTAATCTCTAAAGCTCTTTTTATGGATTTTATACAATTTTCATTTAAAGCCACTTGGTTAGCTTTTTTAGTTTTTTTATCTTTGGAAATATAATACCCATTTTTTAAATACTGGTTAGCCTCTTTAATTGTAATTTTTAGAGTGTCGGAAACTCTTAAAACTAAATTAAGAGATATTTTCCAAAAGTGAAAAATAAGCTCATTTTATTTTTTAATTCATTTTCAAAGATTTTTAATTCTTTTTTATCTTCAAATTCTTCGATTTTTTTCTTCATCTTTAACCGCCTATTTTAGTATGATTTCTAATTAACAAATTAACCATAACATAGGAAAATATATAAAACAAGTTTAACCCATTGTTTTAACTACAATTCCTAATTAACAAAATGCACTTTTGTTAAGTAGAATTTTAATAAAAAATAATTTACACTAAACTGTCCAAAATAGAGAAATAAGAAAAAGACACTAAAAATAGTGCCCTTTAAAGATTATTTTATTAACTTTATTTAAAAATTGAACCAGCACCACCTTTAACATTTGTTGTAGTATATTTAATTACTGTATCTTCAGAATTAAATAAAATGTATAACTTATCTGTAGTAATATCTGCCCCTCCAGCTACAAGACCAACAAAAGGAATAAAACTTGTAGCTCTTGTTTTAGTTTCATTTCTTACATAAAGCCATGTTTCATTACCAATATCTGAATAAGTAACATTCGTTGGTTCACCTAACGAGTTTAGAACTTCAGTTTTTGTTTTACCTTTCGCAATATTTTGTGATATAAACTCTTTATTTTTTATTTGTTTATTTCCTACACTCGAACACCCTGTCATCCCTAAACTAATAAGTACTAACATTACCAATAATTTTTTTTCATTTCTTTCTCCTTTGTTTATTTTTTTTTAAGTTTCATTTAATATTAACTTTAAATTTTTAATAAGTCAATTTTAAATAGAAAAAAATAAATATGTTACTTTATCGCCCGGTAGTAATCTTCTCAAACTAACTATCTTAGATAAACAATTAAAAATTATTAGGAATAATGAAACTAAATATAAAGGGAATTAAATTGCACAGCACTTACTGAAGTTACTGGGATTGAACAGATTTAAATTATTTTAACTACCTCGGACAGTCTGAATCCCAATAAAAAGAATAAGATTGCAAACAAAATTTGAAATAGTATTAAATAAATGTACAAGGAATTACTTGTTGATTTACTAACTTTTCATATTTATTAAAAACTTGACTTTTGTAGTAATAGAGGAGCAAGAAGGAAAAAAATTACTAAAAACTCTTTCTAAAAAGTTAACTTTAGAATTTGGAAAAGGATTTTCAGAGAGAAATTTAAAATAAGTGAGAATGTTTTATCAAAAATATTCAATTGGGCAGATACTGTCTGCCCAATTCAAATTGAGTTGGTCTCATTATATATTCTTATGTAAGATAGACAATTTAGAGAAACGTAATTTCTATGAGATGGAGTCGACTAATAATAATTGGAGTTTGAGAGAACTTAAAAGACAGTTTGATACAGGGTTGTATGAAAGGCTAGTACTTAGTCGCGATAAAAAAGAAATAAAACTATTGGAATAATTATATGTAAGAATAAAAATGACACTTTGGTGGAAATAACTCTCCCTGAAAATAACACACAAATTTTTGCTAGTAGATATAATACAGTGCTTCCTTCTAAAGAAGAATTAAAAAAGATAGTAGAAGATGAAAGTTGAATATAGACCCTAAAAATAAAAGGTTCTTTCTATATTCATGAGTTATACGAACAGAAAAAAAGTATTTTATATATGAGAAAATGGTATCTTTATTGGTCTGCAATTGTGCAACGACTTGTTGCACAATTAGAAAAATAAATCTATCTATTTAACACATAAAATTAGAGGTTAAAAACAGCACTTACTCAGCTACTTGAACCCATAACTATACAATTCTCCTCCACAATATTAATTAAAATATTTTATAAAGATGTAAAATTAACTTAAAAAATATTTATATTCCAAGCAAATTTATTTTGGCTTTTTTAAATTCCTTTTCAAGTATCATAATTAACCTTAAGTTTTTTTAGAAACTTTATATACAGAGAAAAGAGGGTGACCCATAAGTAGATTTTCTACTTGAGTCACCCTCTTTTTCAATTAACTTTTAAAGTTGAAACTATGAAGAAAACCCTTTAAATAAAAAGAGATTTCAAAAATACATAAAATTAATTATGGTTATTATCTTTTTTTAGATTAATTGCGTCAACTAATTTTTCACCGGCACTTTTTGCTTCATCCATTAATTTCTCATCTTTTAAAACTTCACCAGCTTCAAAGTGACCTATGCTTTTTAAACCACAACAAACTCTTATATTTAAATCAATCATAACTCTTTTTAAAGTTTCATAAGTACATCCCATCATCGATTCCTCATGTTGTTCACATACTGCTATTAGAATTCCAAATTTTCCTTGATCTTCAAATGCACTTATTCAAATAGACCTATCTGTTTTAGAAAATTTAATAAAGTAAACTTTAGAGTAAATTCTATAATAACAATATTTTAAAAAGTTAAACCTTAAAAAAAGCTGGCCAAAGCCAACTTTTTTATTTAAATTCTTAACCTCTTTCTTTCTCTCTAAATAATCTATCTCTAATATCAAAAATTTCAAAATCTATCATCCTTAATAACTCTTTGTCATGGGTTACTAATACAACCGCACCATTATATTCATTTAACATATTTGCAATTGTAGATCTAGAGTAACTATCCATATAAGTAGAAGGTTCATCTATCACAAGTAAGTGGGTTTCGGCTAAGATATTTGTAAATATCTCTAACCTTTTTTTCTCCCCACCACTTAACATATATAGTTTTTTACTTTTAAATTCCTCTTCATAATTAAAAAGAGAATCTATAGCTCCTTCAACAAAATCTTGATTTAAACCAGTTTTATCTTGGATATATTCTGTAATTCTCATATTTTCATCTTCTAAGATAGTTTCTTGTTCTATGTAAGAAATTTTTACCTTAGGATTCATATCAATAGTTCCTGTAGTTGGCAGTTCTTCTCCTAAAATCATCTTTAATAAAGTTGATTTTCCAGCTCCATTTTCTCCTACAATACATATTTTACTATCTTTTAATATCTCAAAACTAACATCTTTATATAATATTTTTTCAGGAAACTCCTTAGAAATATTATTGACTGAAGCTATCATCTCTCCAATATCTTTATTAATTGTAAAATATTTTTCAGTATTAGAATTATAAATATATTGAGATTCATTAGAGTGTACAATTTTTCCTTTTTCTAATCTATCTAATTCCTTTTCCATCCTTCTTAAGATTACAGCATGGGAACGATTATTCCCAGCACTTGCAACTAATACTTCTTTTTTCTTAATTCTTTCACGAGTTTTTTCTATCTCAAAATCTTTTTCTCTATTTTCTTTTTTTTCTTCCTTTATTTGTATCTTTTTTTCCTGCTGATAAGTTCTATAATCTCCTTCATATGTAGTTACTTTAAAATTATCTACATCAAAGAACTTATTAGAAAATGATCTAATAAAATCAACACTATGAGAGATTACTAAAAACGCTTTAGAACTTTTAGTAATAAAGTTCGCTAACCAAGCAGTCTTTTTTTTATCAAAATATGATAATGGTTCATCTAATATTATAAGGTTAGATTCTTTGAATAAAGCTATTGCAAGTCTTACATATTGCTTTTCTCCACCACTTAAATCTTTAAATTTTCTGTCTAACTTACTCTCTAATTCAAATACATCTATAAATTCAGATTGTAGATGTATATAATCATATGCTCCTAAACTTTCAAAATAGTCTGAAGCTTTTTGAAATTCTTCCATGACTCTTTCATCATTATCTGATTCCCCAGTAAATTGAGTAGAAATTTCCTCTAAATGAACTTGAGCTTTTACTATATGTCCAAATGGTGAGTCTAATAATTCTTTTACCGTTTTATCTAAACTTGTTTCTCCAAATTGATCAAAGTAGGAAATTTTTGCTTCTTCTCCAATTATTATATCTCCATAATTTGGATATTCATCTTCATTTATTAATTTTAATAAAGTTGATTTTCCACTTCCATTATTACCAACAATAGTAATCTTATCTCCCTTGTTGATCTCTAAATTAACATTTTCATATAATTTTTGTGTTAAATGTGATTTTGCTACATCTTTAAATTCAATAATATTCATATATTTTCTCCTGTTTTAACGATTCGCCATAAATAGCCTAAATACTATTATAACGTATATTTAAAAAATTTCAAAATTAAATTATATAAATATTATTCTTACTAATAGATCATGGCAAAACTATAATAATAAATTAAAAACTTCCTACCTGTAATAGTCACACAGTTAGGAAGTTTTTATTTATATATTTTATTTTAAGGAAAGAAAGAAATGAAAAATTTAATATTTTCATTTGCTTATACCTATCAGACGTTAGTAAAGTTAAAAAAGTTTAAATTTATTTATTAATTCAACTTTTTTATCTTTGGACATCTAAACTATCATTTTCAAATAATTTTTCGACTTCATCTATCTTCATTAGAGTAACATCTCCTGAAATAGTATGTTTTAATACAGATGAAGCTGTGGCAACATTTAGTGTATAGTCTATATCTTTTCCCATAGCATACCCACACAAAAATCCTGCTGTATAAGCATCTCCAGTTCCTACCCTATCTATTATATCTACTTCATAGGTTTTAGATCTATAAATCTTATCCCCATCAAAACAAATTCCTGTATAACTATTATTAGAAGCAGATCTTACGTCCCTAATTGAAGATACTATATATTTAAAATTATATTTTGAGCTTACTTTTCTATATAAATCCTCATAATATCCTATAATATCTACTTTCTCTAAAGGTTTTTTAGGAACTATACCCAAAATATTTGTAAAATCCAAATGTCCTGCAAAAGCTATATCTACATATTCTAAAATTTCTTTAATTTTTTTCCCCGCTTCCTCTAAACTCCACAGTTTACTTCTGTAATTAAAATCAAAGCTTATCTCCATTCCAAGTTCTTTTGCTTTTTTTATAAAAGCTTTAGATATCTCAAAACCATTGTTACTAATCCCCAAAGTAATCCCAGAAAGGTGTAAAATATCCCACCCTTTTAGAATAGATTCAATTTCAAAATCAGAAACTAAAGCAGTAGATATAGCTGAATCTTTCCTATCATAGATAACTTTACTATTCCTTAGAGAAAATCCATTTTCTAAAAAATATATCCCGACCCTATCTCCTCCACGAACAATAGATCTAGTATTTACCCCAAAACTTCTCAGATGCTTTATAGCTGAATCACCTATTTCATTATTAGGAAGTTTTGTAATAAAAGCAGTTTCAACTCCATAATTAGCTAAGGCAACTGCAACGTTGGCTTCTCCGCCACCATAATTAGCTTGGAAACTAGGGCTCCCTAAAAATTTATCTCTATTTGGAGGTGATAGTCTTAACATAATTTCTCCTAGAGTAATAATTCTTTTCATCTTTACCCCCTAGCTAACCTTACTTTTTCAATAAATTTCTTAGCTGTTTCTATAATCTCTTCCGGTGTTCCATTGGTTAATTGTCCACCTACTCCTACAGCAATAACACCATTTTTTATCCACTGATCTATATTTTCTAAACTAACTCCACCAGTAGGCATTATATTGATTTGAGGTAGTGGAGCTTTGATACTTTTTATGAATGAAGGGCCATATGCATTTCCTGGAAATAATTTTATAATGTCTGCTCCTGATTCCATAGCATTTATCATCTCACTTATAGTCATACATCCAGGCATATAAGCCACCTGATATCTATTACATAATTTAGCTGTATCCAAATCAAAACCAGGGGAAACTATATATCTAGCTCCTGCCATAATAGCTACTCTAGCAGTTTCACTATCTAAAACAGTTCCTGCTCCCAACACAATATTTTCTTCCTTTGAAAGTTCTTTAATAATCTCTGTAGCCATAGGGTTTGTATAAGTAACCTCTATAGGTGTTATTCCACCAGCAATACAAGCTTTAGATATATTTATAGCTTCTTCGATAGAGTTTCCTCTGACTACAGCAACTACACCTACATCAGATATTTTTTTTAATATTTCAAACTTTTTCAATCTATGTCCTCCCAATTATAATAAATTATAAATATCTATTTAATGTTTCCCTTATAGCTCCTGGACCTTTAATGAATTCTTTAAAATAAGATTCAACTTTATCTCCTAATCCTATTTTATATAGATCTATTCCCATTAATTTTTCATCAGATAAGATAGGCTTTAGACTTTCTGAAACTTTATCAAAAGATCCTATTTTTATATTTTGAATATTTTTTTCCAATGAACCTAACATAGGATCGGAACTAAGCTCAAATTTAATACCACTATCATCTATTCCCATAAGGTAACGACACCATCCTGCAATAACTAAAGGAATATATTTTAATTGTTTTACATCTAAGTCACTACTATTATTATATGCTTTGATAGTTTCTCCAAATCTAATTGCAATTTTTTGAGATGTATCTGTTGCTATTCTTTGAGGTGTATCAGGTAAAAATGGATTTGGAAACCGTACTTCTAAAACTTCCTTTATAAATTTTAAGGGGTCTAGAATGATTGGATCGGTTACAACTTTTATTCCTTCCTCATATGCCATTTTTTCTACAAATGATTTCAAAGTTTCATCTTTCATCTCATCTGCAATACTGTTATGTGAGAGTAAACATCCAAAGATAGCTAGGGCTGTATGAAGGGGATTTAAGCAAGTACAAACCTTCATCCTTTCAACTTTATCTACAGTTTTTCTATCTGTGAACATAATTCCGCTTCCCTCCAAATTTGGTCTTCCATTTGGAAAATTATCTTCTATAACTAAATATTGAGGTTTTTCTGCATTTACAAAAGCTGAAGTATAAGTATTTTTTTCTGTAATAATTAATTCTGAATCTTCAAAACCTTCCTCATTTAGATTATCCTCTATAAAAGAATTGGGTCTAGGAGTTATCTTATCAATCATAGAACAAGGGAATGAAACTTTATTAGAATCTTTAAGATAATCAATAAATTCCTTTTCCATAAAATTATTTTCTACCCATTTTTCTGCATAAAATAAGATAGCATTATAAAGTTTAATCCCATTTTCAGAACAATTATCCATACTTACTAATGCAATTGGATGAGCTCCGTTTAAAAATCTTTCATAACAAAGTGCTGTTAACTTTCCCATAAAATATTGTGAATCTTCATAATTTTTATTTAGATCATTTAAAACAAATGGTAAAATTTCTCCATTATTATTAAAGATTGAATATCCTTTTTCTGTTACTGTCAAACTAACCATTTGAAGAAAAGGAGAATTAAAAATTCTTTTAAGTTCTTCCCAATCTTTTTTATTGGAAGTATCAGCAGTCAGAGAGTTTATAACACTTCCTATAACTTCTTTTTTTATATCTCCATCTGGTTTTAATGTCACTAATAAACTCAAATTATCAAAAGGAACATAAGCTTTTTCTATTATCTCATAATCATATCCTTCTGCTACTATAATTCCTTTATCTGATCTACCTTCATTTAATAATTTATTTTGATTTGCTGCCATAAAAGCTCTAAATAAATTTCCAGCTCCAAAATGAAGCCATACTGGTTCTTTCATCGTATTTTCTCTTATTTTTTCTATATTATAAGTTGGTAGTTCATATCCTTTTTTTACCCACTGATCTTTATTTTTTAAACCATCGTTTGATAATTTCATATTTCTACTCCTTATTTTTTTCTAATTGATCCCAAATACCAAGTAAATACATTATCCCCATAGCTCTATCATAAAGACCATAACCAGGTCTACACCATTTTTCCTCTCCCCAAAGATGTCTTCCATGATCAGGTCTCATATATCCTTCATAACCACTTTCATGATATGCTCTCATAACTTCTACTATATCAACAGAACCATCACATGCTCTATGAGATGTTTCTATAAAATCACCATTTTCAAAAACTTTTACATTTCTTACATGGGCAAAATGAATTCTATCAGAAAATTCTCTAATAATACTAGGTATATCATTTGTTATTACAGAACCTAGAGAACCTGTACAAAGCGCTAATCCATTATGTTTATTGTCAACTAAACTAAGAAATCTTCTTATATTATCTCTATTTATAATAATTCTAGGAAGACCAAAAATATCAAAGGCTGGGTCATCAGGATGAATAGCCATTTTAATATCTAATCTTTCAGCTACTGGTATTATTTTTTCTAAAAAATACTTGAGATTATCCCATAAGTCTTCTGCTGTAAAATCACTATAAGCTTTAAAAGATTCTTCAATCTTTTCTAATCTTTCAGGTTCCCATCCTGGCATAGTTACATCTACATTTTTAGAAAGTTTATTTATTAATTCCACTGGGTCTATATCTTCTATCTTACTTTTTTCAAAGAAAAGAGCATTTGATCCATCTTCTGTTTTTTTATAAAGTTCAGTTCTTGTCCAATCAAACACAGGCATAAAGTTGTAACAGATACACTTCACTCCAACTGTAGCTAATTTTTCCATAGTTTCAATATAAGTTTCTATATACTTATCTCTTGTAGGTAATCCCAATTTTATATCTTCATGCACATTTACAGATTCAACGACATCTATATTAAAACCATATTCATCTGCTTGTTTTTTTACTTCTTTTATCCTTTCTATAGGCCAACTTTCTCCAGCAGCCATGTCATGTAATGACCATACTACTCCTTCTACTCCTGGAATTTGCTTTATTTTATCTAAAGTAACTTCATCATTATCTTTTCCATACCATCTAAATGTCATCTTCATATATATCTGTTCTCCTTTATATTAATCTTCGAATTTTAATACTATCTTACAAATTTCTTCTGGTTTATTTTCTATAAGATTTAAAGCTTCATCTATGTTTCTATAATCAATAATATTGGAAACTAATTTTTCAGGACTCAATTTATTTTGATTAAATAGTTCCACCACATTTTTAAATTTAAATGTTTGATGTCTAGATCCTCTCACATCTAATTCTTTTAAAGTTATAGATAATTGAGCTATTTTAGAAACTTCATTTGTAAAACCTAAACACATTACCCTTCCTGCAACTGATGTTATTTCAATAGCTTGTTCAAATGTTTGAGGTAAACAAACTGCATCAATTGTAACATTTGATCCCATCCCGTTAGTGATTTTCCTAACCTCTTCCAAAGGATTACATCTACTTGGATTTAATATATAATCTGCACCTATTTCTTTTGCAACATCTAACCTTTTTTCGTTAAAATCTGATATTATACAAATTCCACCTTTTAACTTTGCCATCTCTAAAATAGTTAATCCTATAGGACCAGCACCAATTATAAATACATAATCACCTTGTCTTACGTCTGCTCTCCATGTAATTTGATCTGCAATTGTATAAGGTTCAATCATAGCCGCATGTTCCCAAGGTATATCATCATTAAATTTAAAGACTGCTTTTTCAGGAGCAACAAAATATTCTTGGAATCCTCCGTCTACATGACATCCTCTAACTTTTAGTGTAGAGCATGCATTAGGTCTATTTGATTTACAAGCATAACATTCTCCACATGAAATTATAGGTTCCACTACAACTTTATCTCCTAGTTTTATTTGTGTTACATTTTCTCCAATTTCAATTACTTCTCCAACCATTTCATGACCTATAACTCTTGGATATACTGCTACAGGAGATGTCCCGTGATATATATGAACATCTGAGCCGCAGATCCCCGCTGCTTTTATTTTTATTAAGACATCATCTTTATTTTCAATTTTTAACATAGGTCTTTCTACTATCTCTATTTTTTTTGCCTCTTTAACTTCAATTGCTTTCATTTTTAATTTCCTCCTAATAATATATTTGGTAATGCTAAACTAACTGCCGGTACAAAAGTAACTAACATAAGTACTGCTAAACTGAGTAGTAAAAAAGGAATTATAGCTTTAACTGTTTTTACCATCGATACTTTCCCAATACTTGAAGCTACAAATAAACAAACTCCTACTGGCGGTGTTGTTAAACCTATAATTAAATTTAAAACCATAATTACACCAAACTGTATAGGATCTATTCCTAATGGTGTAACTACTCCTAATAAAACTGGAAATAAAATAACCAATGCTGCAATTGTTTCCATAAATGTTCCCACAAATAATAATAATAGATTTATTAATAATAAAACTATTATTTTGTTTGTTGAAAAAGCTAAAATTCCATTTGCAATCAATTGAGGTATTTGTTCACTTGTGAGAATCCAAGCAAATAAATTTGCAAATCCCACGAGAAGCATTATAGCTGATGTAGACACTATTGAATCTAATAATATATTTGGTAGTTCTCTAAATTTTAATTCTTTATATACAAATTTTCCAACTATAATAGCGTAAATTACAGCTCCTATAGATGCTTCAGTAGGGGTAAAAATGCCTCCTAATATTCCAAATAAAATTAAAACAGTTAACATAATTGCCCAAAATGCATCTTTAAAAGTAAGCCATTTTTCTTTTGCTGTTGCTTTTTTCCCCTTTGGATGATTTTTTTTCTTTGAAATACCATAAGATACCACCATCATTCCAAGTCCAAGTAATAATCCTGGGATAGTTCCTGCTAAAAACATCTTACTAACAGAGATACCAGTTAATGTCCCAACTATTATCATTGGCAAACTAGGTGGAATTATTGGCCCAATTGTTGAGGAAGACGCAGTAACTGCTGCTGCAAATTCTGCTTCATAACCTATATCTTTCATTGCAGGAATCATTATTCCTCCAATACTGGCAGTATCTGCAAGAGCTGTCCCTGAAATGCCTGCGAATACCATAGAAGATCCTACATTTGCAATCCCCAACCCTCCTCTGATATGACCGACAAATGCATTACAAAATCCTATAATTCTTTTAGTTATTCCTCCACTATTCATTAAATTTCCAGCTAAAACAAATCCTGGAATACAGAGTAATGTAAAAGCATTCATTCCTGCAAACATCCTTTGAGGTATTACCTCTAACGGAACTCCCGTAAAAAACAAAAATACAAAAGATGATAAACCTAAACTAAAAGCAACTGGTACACCTGTAAACAAAAGTATAAAAAATACTAAAAATAATATTCCTGACATATTAACACTCCTTTTCCATTAAATTTTCTTTTCTAAATTTACTTTTTTTAAAAGTTTCTAATATCTTCAATATTGAATATATTCCTATAAAAAAAGAAAGTAATAAAATACTTACATATGGAATAAACATTGATAAACCAATTGCCGGAGAGGTTTGTCCTATCCCTAATTTAGCAAATGGAACACTATAATAAGATAAAGTCAGAAAAAATAATGATAATATTATATAAGTTAACACTTCTAATATCATTTTTACTTTTGAATTTAATTTTTCGACTATTAGATCTACTTTTACATATTCATTTTTCTTTAAAGCTATTGGTCCTGCAAATGCTACTGAATAAATAAATAAAAATCTTGATGCTTCCTCTGTCCAAACAGGTGCCTGTGGTAGACAAAATCTTGCAAAAACCTGTAATGATACTACTAGAATAAGGGCGATGAAGCATGACACCGCACCTATTTCTAATACTTTTTCTATATAATCTTTTTTCTTCACCGCCATCACTCCTAATAAATTATTTGATTTCTTGTATTCTTTTATATAGATCAAATTGTTCTGCTGTAAGTATTTCTTCTAATTTAGGAACAATCTTATTTTTCATAGATTCTTGATCCATTTTCCTAATTATCATTCCTTTCGATATTAAATCATCCTTAACTTTTTTTTGATAAGCTAGAAATTCATTTTGTGCATAATTTTGAGCTTCTTGAGCTGATTCTCTAACTATATTTTTTAATTCTGGTGATAAAGCATTAAATTGTTTAACCCCTACAACTGAATAGATCCATTGTCTTACATGTTCAGTTTCATAAGCATATTTTTGAACTTCATAGAAACCTAAACTATTTATTAAATCATATGGATTTTCTTGTGCTTGTATTGTATTATTTTGAAGTGAAGTAAAAACTTCTTGAAGTGACATTGGAGTTGGTTTTGCTCCTAAAGCCTGCCAAGCTTTAACAAAAACTGGAACATCTGGAACTCTTATAACTAATCCATTTAAATCATCTACAGATTTAATATCTTTATTTGTTGTTAATTGTCTAGGAGCTCTCATATGATAATATAAAGGCATTAATCCTGCTTTTTCTTCAATATTTTCTTTTATCTCTTCCCCTAATGGTCCATTTAAAACTTTCTCCATATGTTCATTACTTGTAAAAGCATAAGGTACTGCCATTAAAGCTGCTTTAGGAGCCCAGTTTTGTAAAGTTTCTCCTGTAAGAACCATATCTAAAGTGCCCATTCTTACACTATTAATCATATCTGTTTCTGAACCTAGTTGTCCATTATCAAAAACTTGAATTTCCATCTTTCCATTTGATTTTTCAGATACTAATTCTGAAAATTTCAAAGCTGTTTTATTCCAAAGATGGTCCTTGTTTGCATTGTGACCTAATTTCCAAGTAACAACCTCATCTTTTTTCGAAGTTTCACCATCTTTTCCACAAGCAATCATAGAAACCATAACCAAAATAAACATTAAAATTTTAACTATTTTTTTCATTTTAATCCCCCTTTTTTTTTTAAAAAATCTTACTTGTATACTAGTATAATTTTCTAATGTTGTCAACTTTTAATTTTAATTTTGTTCTAAAAACATTTTTTATGTATAATAAACAATATTAAAGTACAGTATAAAATAAAAATAAAAAAATAATAGTAAAAATAATAGTAGTTGATTTTATTTTATTTTTAAGTTAAAATACTAGTATGCAAGATCGGGAGGTAAAAAATGAAACTACTTAATATTCAAAAAAAAAAATCTGAAAATAACAGACAATATACATACCGTGTATTAAAAGAAAATATAATGAACTTAAATTTAAAACCAGGAGAAGGTATCAGTGAAATAGAACTAGCAAATATTTTAAATGTTAGCCGTACACCTATTAGGGAAGCAATCTCAACTTTAAAAGCTAAAAATCTTGTAAAGGTTATTCCTCAAAAAGGAACTTTTATTGCAAAAATAGATTTTAGTTTTGTTGAAGAAGCTTTTTTTATGAGAAATATTCTTGAGCGTGAAGTTTTGAGATTAGCCTGTGAAAATTTTTCTTTAGAAGCTTTAACTAAAT
The DNA here is from genome assembly GCA_002342785.1 of Fusobacteriaceae bacterium UBA2433. GTDB lineage: Bacteria > Fusobacteriota > Fusobacteriia > Fusobacteriales > Fusobacteriaceae > Psychrilyobacter. The sequence goes on from DDQV01000021.1 coordinate 13,687, forward strand.
TAGAAAAAAATATTCATTTTCAAGAATTTCAAGCTAAGTTTGAAGAAAATCAAGATGAATTATTTAATTTAGATAATGAATTCCATAAAATAATCTATGAAGATGTAAATAAAAAAAGAGTTTGGGATATTATTCAACAAATGAATAGTCATTATAATAGAATAAGGTTGTTAGATGTAATTGAAAAAGTTAATTTAGAAAAAACATTAGCACAACATCAAAAAATAATAGATGTTATTAAAAATAAAGATTTTGATAGTATAGACGAGATTGTTTCTACTCATCTTTCTAATTTTAAAAATAAGATCCCTTATTTCAAAGAAATTCATCCAGATTTTTTTATATAATCTAACCTTAAATCAAAAAATAAAAACTTCCCAATTGTAATAATCACACAATTAGGAAGTTTTTATTTATATATTTATTTTAAGGAAAGAAAGAAATGAAAAATTTATTATTTCCATTTACTTATACTTATCAGACGTAACTTAGGTTAAAAAAGTTTAAAAAAAGTTTTTTATTTTTAAATTTTAGTATTCCCCTTCCTTTGCTTTTCCTGTACTTACTAAACTGACACCAGAAGATGTTCCTAATCTAGTTACTCCCATCTCAATATATCTCATAGCAGTTTCTATATCTCTTACTCCACCAGCAGCTTTTATCTGTGCTCTATCTTTTACTACTTCTTTCATAAGAGCTACATCTTCAAATGTAGATCCACCTGTTCCAAATCCTGTAGAAGTTTTTACAAAGTCTGCTCCGGCACTTATAGAAAGCTCACAAGCTTTTCTTTTTTCCTCATCTGTTAGATAGCAGTTTTCTTGAATAACTTTTAATATATGTGTTCCCATTACGTTTTTTATCTCTCTTATCTCAGCTTCTACTTCGTCAAATTTTCCATCTTTTAAAAATCCAACATTGAGTACCATGTCTATCTCATCTGCTCCATCTTCAATACATTTTTTAGTTTCAAATATTTTTGCATCTTTAGACATAGCTCCTAATGGAAATCCTATTACTGCTGCAATTTTTACATCTGACCCCTCTAGTTCTTTTTTAGCTAAGGGTACATATGATCCATTTACACATACTGAGAAAAAATTATACTCACGTGCTTCCTTACATAATTTAATTATATCTGCCTCTGTCGTAGTTGCCTTTAATACTGTATGATCTATATACTTATTTATTTCCATAATTTTTACTCCTCCATTTTTTATTTTTTTTATTCATTTCATTTAAATTATTTCTATCCTATCATACCTAATACTGTTGGAATTTTTTCTACTTTTTCTTTAGAGAATACAAAGGCACTATTTAAAGTTTCTAATATCTCATCTCTCATATTATTTTGGTGATATAGAGTTAAGATAGATTCTCCAGATACAAATTGATCTCCTACTTTTTTATGCATAATTAATCCAACTGAATGATCTATTATATCATCTTTTGTAGCTCTTCCAGCTCCAAGCATCATCGCAGCCTTACCTATTTTTTCTGCATCTATATGTTTTATATATCCACTTTCCTTCACATTAAATTCAAAAGTTTCTGTTGCTATATTAAGGAGTGAGTAATCATCACAAATATCTGGATCTCCTCCACTTCCCTTTATAAATTTTTTCAGCATCTTAAGAGCTTCACCATTTTCTATAACTTCTTTTACTCTTTTTATTCCATCTTCCAAAGTTTTTACATCACCCTTTAAGATAAGAGCTTGTGCTCCTAAAACTTCTACTAAATGTGTAAAATCTTCAGGCCCATTTCCTTTTAGAGTTTCCACAGCTTCTACTATCTCTAAAGAATTTCCAACTGCATTTCCAAGGGGCTCATCCATATTAGTTAACATACAAACGATATTTCTATCAAATGCTTTTCCCAGATCATACATTGTTTGAGCTAATTTACGTGCTTCTATAAGATCTTTCATAAATGCTCCAGATCCTACCTTCACATCTAAAATTATTGCATCAGCATGAACTGCTAATTTTTTACTCATTATAGAACTAGCAATAAGCGGAATACTAGATACAGTAGCTGTAACATCTCTTAATGCATAAAGTTTTTTATCTAAAGGAACTATTGTATCTGCTTGTCCCATGAGTCCTGTTCCTGTTTCATTTACTATTTTTATTAGTTGTTCCTTTGTATTACTAAATTTAAATCCTTTGATCGATTCAAATTTATCTATAGTTCCACCAGTATGACCTAATCCCTTACCAGAAAGTTTAGCTGTTCCCATTCCTAGTGCACCAAATATAGGAGCCAAAGCGATAGTTGTTTTATCTCCTACCCCTCCTGTAGAATGTTTATCGATGAGGAATTTTTCCACCCCAGGAAAATCTATTGTTTCTCCTGAATCTATCATAGTTTCTGTAAATATTTTTAGTTCCTCTGTAGTCATACCATTAAAATAAACTGCCATTAAAAAAGATGCAATTTGATAATCAGGTACCTTTCCTGCTTGATAATTTTCGAGTATAAATCTTATCTCTTCATCGGTTAAAATTTCTTTTTCCCTTTTCTTTTGGATAATGTCAACTATTCTCATTTTTAATCCCCCTATATAATATATCTATGTATATATAATATAACTTATATTTTCTTATTTCCTGTTAAACTATTATTATTACTTTGATTTTCTTATAAAAATATGATATAAGATTTTATAGGTTAATTATAGGACAGGTGGCAGAAATGGAGGTAATAGATGAAAAATAATGAAATTATAGAAAAATTTATATATACACATAAATTAAATAATTTATTTTCTAAGGAAAATATCAAACTATTTAAACTAAAAAAATATTCTTTAGGAGAAGTAATAGTCAATGCTAAAGATGATGTAAAACATATTTATTTCATTGTTTCTGGAGGTGTAGATATCCATTCTTTTTTAGCAAGTGGTAGGAGTATTTTTATAAATAAGTTATCTCCACCAGAAATATTTGGAGATGTAGAATATTTAGGACAAACTCCTATGCTATTTGACGTAACTGCCAACTCTAACGACACCTTGATTATGAGTATCTCATTTAAAAATATTGAGATCTACTTAAAGGATAACTCCCAATTATGGAGATTTTTAGGTATAGCTTCTACTCAAAAATTATTAACAACAAATAGAGCTATCCTTTTAAAGGAAGGATTTAATTTAAAAAATATTTTAGCCCTTTATCTAGTTAAAAATAATCATCTCATTAATTTTAAATCTTTAAATGAATTGTCGGAGGAACTAAATGTTAGTTATCGTAACCTTACTAGAGTTATAAAGTTTTTTACAGATGCAGAAATAATTAAAAAAAATAGAAAAAGTATTGTTACATTAGATAAAGATGCCATAAAAAAATATGCTAAGGAGATGTAAGAAAACTACCTAATAATTTAAATTTAAAATTGACTTTTTTTAATTTAAAATATAGAATTAAACTTAAACATAATTAATATCAAAGGCGGCGTATAATGAATGAGACAAAAGAAACATTAAAAAAAATTTTAAAAGATTTAAATTGTAAAACATCATGGGAAGTGAGAGCACAAACATTAGAAGGAGCAGTAAAAGATTATGATCTAAATGATCCTAAGTATCAATCTCTAAAAGATAAAATAATTGAGTTAACTTTACACGATAAAGTGTCTTCAGTTAAGGAAGCTGGTTTAAAAATCTGTCAAATCAATAAGTTAACAAAAAATCAAAAACCAATATCTTTAACTAAAAAAAATATAAAATACCAATCTAAAGATTTTAATAAAATATTTTCTAGAATAAAAAAAGATAAAGAGATGGAAGGTTTTAATTTAGAAGATTTCAAAAAACAATTTATCTTAGTAGCTCCTGAAATGTATGATGTTATGCAGTTTGAAAAGGGAGAAAAATTTGATCTATGGATAAAAAATATATACGGTTCTTTAAGAAAATAAACAAAATTTTATAATATTTTTATATTCAAAAAAAGGATGACTCAAGTAAAATTCTACTTATAAGTCATCCTCTTTTTATTTATTTTATTTCAATCTTTCCTGAGATAAGATCTTTTTTTATTTCTTCTAATTTAGCTAAATTCTTCTCTCCAATGATCTCTTTAGAAAACTCAAAATCAGTAGTTCCCATTCCATTTTCTTTTAATCCTAAAGTATCTATTCCTCCTGTAAATTTACCATTTAATCCCTCTGAAATAACATTAAATACAGATACATCTACCCTTTTTAAGATGGAAGTTAAAATTTTCCCCTCTACTTCTCTATCTTGATTTGAATCTACACCGATTCCATATAGGTCTTTTCTACCTTTTATAGCTTCCACAACTCCTCTTCCAGATCCACCTGCCACAGTAAAAATAACATCTACATTATTTTCTGCCATTGATATAGCAAGCTCTTTTGCTCTAGCAGGATCATTAAATGGATTACTTCCACCGACATATATATCCCTTACCTCAATATCTTCATCCATATAGTGAGCTCCTTGCTCATATCCCTCATAAAAACTTTTTATTACTGGAACCTCTACTGCTCCTATAAATCCTAATGAATTATCTTTACTTACCATCTGTCCCAATGCTCCAGCTAAAAAAGATCCTTGTTTTTGATCAAAGATTATAGATTTTACATTTGGCAAATCTACAACTGAATCTATAATTACAAAATTACTCTCTGGATATTCTTTCGCTACCTTTTCGATTCCCTTTTCAGCATCAAAACTTATACCAATTATAAGATCATAGTTTGCTTCTGCAAACTCAGTAAAAAATTGATCAAACTCTGAAAGAGTTGTAGGTTCTACATATTTAATTTTTACGTTTAATTCTTTTTCTGCTTTCAAAAGACCCTTATAAGCTGAATCACTAAAAGATTTATCTCCTAATCCACCTAAACCAAGGACTATCCCTACTTTATAATCAACTTTTTTTATATCTTTACCTTCCATATTTTTAGTGTTCTCTTTTTTTCCACATGCAGTCAGCAATATAAAGCTTAAACCTATTAAAAATAATACTGTCCTTTTCATACTTTTATTCCTCCTAATTTTAAAACAATCAATAATATTTTATATCTATACAAAAATAAAAACAGCTTACCAAAAGTAAACTGTTTCCAATTTACTCATAGTGGCTAATTTAGGTTAGCCGTAGAAACTTTTGTCCAGATCACAAATATATATGAGTTGATTTATTTTTTTGTGATAATATGATAGTATAACTCTATCAAGAAAAATAGGTCTTATGTCCTTTCTTAGAGTATAATAATAATAAACAAAGGTGGAATCTATGAAAATAATTAACAGTTCTAATCTATTAAAAAAATATATCGAATTATACAACATCAATGCTATATTCTCTGATAATCTAGAAAAATATATGTCCCTCTATCAATTTAAAAAAGGCGAACATCTGTTTACCTCCTCTGAAAAAGTAAATTACTTTTTCCTCTTAGTTAGTGGGGGAACAAAAATTGTTTTAAATTTGGAAAATGGAAAATCTCTTTTGATTGATTATAGTAAACCTCTAGAGATGTTAGGGGAGATGGAGATAATAAATAGTCCATATTCAAAATATGACATTATTGCCACTGAAGATACAACTGTAATAGGTATCAGTATGAGTATTTTTTCAAAATTAATTGAAGATGATCCAAAATTTTGGAAATACCTGTACAACTCTACTCTAAATAAATTACAAGCTACAGTAAACTCTAATATTATCTCCTCTTCCTATAGTTTTGAGCATGTTTTAGCTAACTATATTATTGCCCATTCTGTGGAAAAAGGAGATAAAATTTTATTGGAGTCTACAAGTTTTAACGATCTTTCTCAGATCTTAGGAACTAGTTATAGACATCTCAATAGAGTATTAAAAAAATTTATTGATAAAGGTTTAATAATAAAAGATAATAGAAGGATCATCGTCGTAGACTATGAAAAATTAAGTAAATATTATATAGAACTATATTAATTTATACACCTTGAGTCGTTGAAATTCTTTTATTTTTATAAAAATTAAGAAATCTTATAGAGATAAATAGTGTCAATAATTCAGATAATGGTGTTACTATCCATATTGAATATTTCCCAAATGAATAAGGGAGAACAGCCAATAATATTATTATAAATATGACTCCCCTAGTTAGTGATATGATACTTGCTCTCTTAGGACTTTCAATTGCTGTAAAAAATCCAGAAGCTACAATGTTGATACCAACAACAATAAATGAAATAGAAAATAATTTTTTAGCTTCTAAAGCTAATTTTATAAGGATAGGATCATTAAAGAAAAGTGAAACAATATATTTACTAAAAAATAAGATAACTATATAGAAAAATATTCCAGTTATAAATGCAATTTTTAAAGTTAAAAAAAGTAATTTTTTATTTTTACTACGTTCTTTTCGACCATTTAAAAAACTAATAATAGGTTGCATCCCTTGGGTAAGACCTATCATAGTCATGAGCACAAGGTTATTTATATAGCCAATAACACTAAAAACTGCTAAACCATTACTACCATAATATTTAAATATTACCCTGTTAAACGCAAATATGATAAACCCTACAGAAATTTCTGTAATTGAATCGGGAACTCCTATTTTCATCAAACAAAACAATTTTTTTAAACTTAATTTTACTCTTACAAATTTTAAATTTGAATTTTTTCTTAAGAAAAAAGAGATAAGAAC
>DDQV01000191.1:0-17540 GCA_002342785.1 Fusobacteriaceae bacterium UBA2433
AATACTACGAAGCTATATCATAATTAATAGTTACTGGTATATTTGTAGTTTCAAATTTACAGATTACTTCGTGCCTCGCAATTACGGTTAGGTAAATGAACACCTTATTTTAAATCATAAAAAAAATCGTCTAAATTAATTTAGACGATTTTTTTTATGATTTAAAATAAGGTGTTCATTTACCTAACCGTAATTGCGAGGCACGAAGTAATCTGTAAATTTGAAACTACAAATATACCAGTAACTATTAATTATGATATAGCTTCGTAGTATTTTCCATAGCATTACAAATACTTCTCGCAATTACGTACATAATTATAGTATGATTATATGTTTATATAGAAGAGTTCACATTTTTGCATAAAAAAAGGCCGCATTAAAATATTAATACAGCCTCTTTTTGTTATGAATAATTTATAGATTAACCATTCATAGAAATTAAAAACTCTTCATTAGAAGTGGTAAATTGAATTTTTTCTTTAATAAACTCCATAGCTTCAACAGGATTCATATCGGCTAAATATTTTCTTAGAACCCACATACGTTTAACTGTTTTTTCATCTAATAATAAATCATCTCTACGAGTACTAGATTTAACTAAATCAATTGCTGGGTAAATTCTACGGTTTGCAATATTTCTTTCTAATTGAAGTTCCATATTTCCAGTTCCTTTAAATTCTTCAAAGATAACGTCATCCATTCGACTTCCTGTATCTATAAGAGCTGTAGCTAAGATAGTTAAACTACCTCCACCACGAATATTTCTTGCTGATCCAAAGAATTTTTTTGGATAATATAGAGCTGTTGGGTCTATACCACCAGAGATAAGTTTACCACTAGATGGTATCACAATATTATAAGCTCTTGCAAGTCTTGTTATAGAATCCATTAATATTACAATATCTTTTCCATCTTCTAATATTTTTTTTGCATTCTCCAAGACCATCTCTGTAACTTTAATATGGTTTTTAGGATCTTCATCAAAGGTAGATGAAAAAACTTTTGCTCCATGAACTGTTTCTTTTATATCTGTAACTTCTTCAGGTCTTTCATCTATGAGTAATATCCATACTTCCAAATCTTTATTATTTTTTATAATACTATTAGCAATATTACTTATAAGCATAGTTTTCCCAGCTTTAGGAGGGGCTACAATAAGACCTCTTTGTCCTTTTCCTAAAGGTGCAATTAGGTCGATAACTCTTCCAGAAATATCTCCATCTCCCCCTAAAAGAATTTTTTCATTTGGATATGCTGGGATCAATTCATCAAAGGGTATACGGTTTTCTGCTTTTTCAAGATTATCTCCATTTATTAAAAGAATTTTTCTCATAGCATAGTTTTTTTCTGTCCCTACAGGAACTCTTGCTTCACCTAAAACTATATCTCCATTTCTAATTTTGAATTTTTTTATCTGTGTAGAAGATATATATACATCTTTTTCCACATTAGTTTCACGAAGAAAACCATATCCATCATTAAATATTTCAATTTTACCCCAAGCTATAGTATGTCCATCACTTTCTCTTATATATTCTCCAATTTTTTCAATTAATTCTAACTTTTTATAGTCATAAGATCTATCTATATTTAATTTTTTAGCTATCTCCCTTAATTCTAAAAGGAGTAATCCACTTAAATCTGTCACGCTCATCATCACCTTTTTAAATATAATATATACATTCCTATAAAGTAAACTAGTCCAATAATATACGTATCATATCTTCTTTTTTTATTTTTAAACATAACTCCCATCATAAATACTAAAAGTATTATCATAGAAAGTATAGCTGTTAACTTATGAAATCCATTTAATGATTGATATATATATCCATCTCTAAAAAATAGATCAGTAATAAATATAATTGTTATATTAAATAAATTACTTCCGAGTAAATTTCCAGCGGCCATATCATATGACTTTAATTTAATAGCTTCAATACTCACAGTTAGTTCAGGTAAAGATGTTGCCAAAGCTATCAATATAAGTCCTACAAAAGATTCTCCCAATTCAATTCCAAAAAATGGAGTACTAGCGATTCTATCTCCAACAAAACTAATCCCTGTTCCCAAAACAACTACAAAAAATGCATTGAGAGCAAATCCTTTTTTTGCTTCTACTAGAGTTATATCACCCTCTTCTACCTCATGGAATTCATCTATTTCTTCTTCTAATTTTTTACTAAATTTATTATTTTTTTGGTGTTCATAAAGGTAGATAGATTTCATTGCTATAAAATAAACTCCTAAGATTATTAGAGAGAATAAACTAATATTCATAATTCCTTCTGTTGGAAATGAAAATCCTAATAAAAATATTAGAGTTAAAATTATAGACCAAAAACCAGCCATAAAATTTTCGCTACTCACTTTAGATGAAAAAGAGGTAGATTTTAAAACAAATATATCAACTATAAATACCACAAAAATATTAAATAAATTACTTCCAAATATATTTGAAACTGCCATTTGGGGATTTCCCATAAGGGTAGAACTAATACTCGTTACCATCTCTGGAAGGGAGGTTACAGCTGCTAACATAACTATTCCTATCCACGATTTATCAATACCCATCAAGTCTCCAATAGCATTTCCATATAGACTTAATTTCTTACCAACTACTATTATAAATCCTGCAAGTATTGCAAAGATTAATATGTTGTACATTTTCTCACCTCTAGTTTATATTAACTCTCCGTATAGAGTCCATGTTTTTGCTTTTACAATTTTGACATCTACAAAAGTTCCCTTTAAAGAAATATCTCCTTCAAAGATAACTACTTTATTTTCACTTGTTCTTCCTGTCATTTTTTCATTATTTCTGTGGCTAGGACCTTCTACTAAAACTTTTACAGTCTTACCTAAGAAACTTAAACTATATTCCTTTGCATTTTCATTTTGAACTTCTATCAACCTTTGTAATCTAGATTTTTTTATCTCTTCTGAGATTTGTTCTTCCATTGTAGCTGCTGGTGTTCCCTCTCTAATTGAGTACATAAACATATAAGCATTTTCATATTTAACATCTCTAATTAAATCCATAGTTTCTAAAAAATCTTTTTCAGTTTCCCCTGGAAATCCAACTATGATATCTGTAGTTAATGATATATTTGGAAGTGATTTTCTTATCTGTTCTATGAGATTTAAATAATCTTCCCTAGTATATTTTCTATTCATTGCTTTTAACATCTTAGTAGAACCAGATTGTGCAGGTAGGTGAAGATTTCTAGCTATCTTTTCTGGATATTTAGCTGCTACCTCTAAGACATCTAGAGTTAGATCTTTTGGATGTGGTGAAACATATCTAATCCAATAATCTCCCTCGATTTGACAAATTTCTTCAAGAAGTTTAGCAAAATTTACTTCATCACTGTTATCAAAATCTCTTCCATAAGAATTTACATTTTGTCCTAATAATAATATTTCCTTATATCCTTTTTTTATATATTTTCTTACATCTTCTACAATATCTTTCATAGGAACAGATCTTTCACGTCCTCTTACATAGGGAACTATACAATATGTACAAAAATTATTACAACCATAATTTATAACTACAGAAGCTAAGATTCCCTCTCCAAAATTAGCATCTATCCTAGGAGGTAGTTCATCTTCTTTGTTTGTTAATACTACATGTTCTGCTTCTCCAGCTAATATTTTTTTCATGATATCTGGTAGTTGTGATATATTTTGATTTCCAATAACTATATCTACGTGGGGAGCTCTTTCTAATATATATTCTTTTTCCTCTTGAGCTACACAACCTGTTACACCTATTATCATCTTAGTTTTTCTAGCGTTCTTTATAGTTTTTAGATTTCCTAGTTTTCCCTCTATTCTTCCAGCTGCTCCAGCTCTTACAGTACATGTGTTTAGAAATACTGCATCTGTATCGTGGATGTCATCTGTCATTTCATATCCATTTTCTTCTAATATTTTTTTAATTTTAGCCGTCTCATTTACATTCATTTGACAACCATATGTTACTATTGTAGCTTTTTTCTTACTCATTAATTTCCTCCATCCAATATCTTTTATACATAAAATTTAATCCTATTTATTGTAACATAATCCTTAGTTTTTCGATAGGATTACTTAAACACTTCCCCTGCTTCTAAATACCATAATAGTAGATCAAAATGATCCATGGGGATCTTAGTTTTTTTACAATAATCTTTAATTTTTTTTTCTATCTCTAAATATTTTTTAGGAGTTATAGTTTTAGGAATCTCATCTATTACTCCTAATCTCATTATATTTTTTAATATATGTCTATCTAAAATTGCTATCTCATCTCCAAATCCTATATTTCTAAGAAAATGACTAGCTTCTTTATATCCAATTCCCTTTATATTTTTTATCAACCAAATTCTTTTTTCAAAAACGTCTCCAATCTTATCTACCAATGTTTTAGTTATTATTCTTCCCTCTTCATCTTTCATAAATTCACGAAGGGTAACCAAATTTTTTGCTTTGGTATTTTTAAATCTTACTGTATTTAGATATGGTAGTAAATCATCTACCATTCCAGTCCAAAATACTCCAGCTTCTACCATTCCATCGATTGCTTTTTCTGCTCCTCTAGCTTTAGACTGAGGTGTTAGAATACAAAAAGCAAGTTCTTTATGAACGTCTTCATTGTTTCCATTAAACCAAATTTCCTTGTACCCGTCTATCCTAGCTTCTATTAACGGTTTTATTTTTTTATAGACTTCCCTTACCTCTATTAAATATTCATTACTCATCTATTATCCTCCTCGTTATTAATATTAAATTAAAATTGATTTAAACTAATTATACATTAATTTTTTTATCTTATCAGAAAAAGATTTAATTTTTTTAATATAAATATTATAGAGTATATAATATATCAATTTTATGGATAGATATTATTCATATTATTTATCAAAATTTGACAAACTGTAGATATATCCGTATAATTTATATATAGAATATATTATATATATTATTTAACAACTTAGGAGGTAGATATTTTGACGAGTAGAGAAATTTCTTTAAATAGAGCTAAAGAACTTAAGGGTACTATAGATGATTATTTAATTGCAAAAGATATGATACCAACTGGTATGAGCGAAAGTGTTAGAAAACAATTTCAAATTTCAAAGACCATCCTTTTAAAGCATTTTAAGGCTACAGAAAAGGATTGGAATGATTTTAAATGGCAACTTTCAAATAGAATCACAGATGTTAAAACTTTAAGCTTGATCTTAGATCTAAGTGAGGAAGAAAAAAAAGAGATTCAAAGTGTTGGAGATAAGTATAGATGGGCAATTTCACCATACTATGCCTGTTTACTTGATCCAAAAGATAGATATGACCCTATTCGATTGCTTGGAATTCCTGCATCTATCGAATTAGAAAATAACTCTGGAGATGCAGATCCAATGGGAGAGGAATATACTAATCCTGCTGGAACTATCACTAGAAGATATCCAGATAGACTTATTATAAATACAACTAATGAATGTGCAATGTATTGTAGACATTGTCAAAGAAGGAGAAATATAGGTGAAAGTGATAGTTCTACAAACGATAGAGATCTTTTAGAATCTATCGAATATATTAGAAATAATTCTGAGATTAGAGATGTTTTACTTACTGGAGGAGATGTCTTGGCTCTTTCAGATTCTAGATTAGAGTGGATCTTAGCTGAACTTAGAACTATTCCCCATGTAGAAATAATTAGGATAGGTAGTAGAACTCCTGTTACTCTTCCTCAAAGGATCACAGATAATTTAGTTAATATGATAAAGAAGTATCATCCAATCTATTTAAATACACACTTTAATCATCCAAAAGAAATAACTCCTGAAGCTAAGGCTGCCTGTGAAAAATTAGCTAATAATGGGATACCCTTAGGAAATCAAGCAGTTTTATTAAATGGTATCAACAACAATAAATTTATAATGAGACTTTTAAATCAAGAGTTATTAAAAGTAAGGTGTAGACCATACTATATTTTCCATGCAAAACATGTTCAAGGAACTGAGCATTTTAATACATCTATAGATGATGGATTGGAAATAATGGAATATCTAAGAGGATTTACATCTGGGATGGCTATTCCAACTTATATTATTAATGCACCAAAGGGTCAAGGAAAAACACCTTTGATGCCTCAATATATGCTATCCCGTGGGACAGATTATGTTATGATTAGAACTTGGGAAGGCAAAGTTATTAAGTATGAAAACCATCCTACAAAAAATATAAAAGAGATCTATTAATTAAAAAAATTATCAGTAGCCGATTTATATTGGCTACTTTTTTTACCTCGTTATTATCTCTCATTCCTTGTTTTTTTATAAATCTTATGGTAATATAGATGAAATCAATTCTCGTATATTTTCTTGATAAGGAAGAAAGTTTCTACTAGCTGCCGTAAATAGCTAACTATGGGTGTAATTTAAAGAAAAATGTTTTCTTAATAATTTCACTCAATATGAGGTATTTAAAACATTTTTGGAGGTTTAATTAATTATGAAAATATTACATGATACTATATTAAAGGATGGATTAGCTTTGTCAGACTCAATCTTAAAAGTTGATTCATTTATTAATCATCAAATAGATCCTAAACTCATGAACTTAGTAGGAAAAGAGTTTGTAAAAAGATTTCAAGATAAGAAGATAGACAAAGTTTTAACTATTGAAGCTTCTGGAATAGCACCTGCTATGATAACTGCTTTAGAATTAGGAGTTCCTATGGTCTTTGCTAAAAAACATAAACCAATTACTATGGATAATTTTTATTCAACTACAGTATATTCATTTACTAAGGAAAAAAATTATAATTTAACAGTTTCAAAAGAATTTATAAAAGAAGGGGAAAATATCCTTTTAATAGATGATTTTTTATCTGCAGGAAATGCAATACTTGGTCTTAGAGATATAGTAAATCAAGGTGGTGCAAATGTTGTAGGAGTTGGAATTGTTATTGAAAAAGGTTTTAAAGAGGGTAGAAAAAATCTTTTAAAAGAAGGATTCCATCTAGAGTCACTTGCCATTGTAGAAAAGATGGAAAAAGGTAAGATTACATTAAATAAAATTAAATAAAATTTTAGATGAAATAAGTTCTCTACGTCGATATCGACATAGAGAACTTATTTTTTTTAGCTTATGATATTTTTAATTTTTTTAGCTAAACCTTTTAATTTTTTCACAGAACTTCCACAGATAGCAATTCTAATTCCATGGGCTACTTCAATTGGATATATATTTTCCTTATTTAGTTTCTCTAAATTTTCTTTGATTTTTTCACTTTCCATCTTTAAAGTAATAAAAAATCCTTCTTTATATGGATAAACTTCTAAACCAACTTCTCTAGCTTCCTCTAAAAATATTTTAGATCTTTTTTCTAATAATTTTATATAACTATCTCTCTCTTCTATTAATTTATCTTTTAAAATTTTATCAGATTGAATTTTTGAAAATAATTTCATCCCACCTTTAGGAATATTTGACCATATGCCTCTACATGTAAATTCATTTGCGGTCATATATTCATCTATATTTTTCTTTTCATTTGATATAAATACACTTCCTCCTACACGAAGTCCGTATTCAGTAAGTGTTTTAGAACAACTAAATGAAAATATAACTAAATTTTTAGGAGAAAGATCTATAAAGTTTTCCATATATTTACGACTTTCATTGTATCCCCTTACAGAATAATCTATATAAGCTATATCATTTAAGAGGACAAAATTTCCATCTTTTGATAGATCATTCATAAGATCTACAATATCCTTCCACTGGGAATTACTCATAGAATATCCTGTAGGATTATGACATGGATCGTTTATAACTGATAAAACTTTACCTTGAGCTTTCATTATCCTAGTTGCTTTTTCTTTAAAATCTTTAATATTAAATTCATCATTTTCATCAAATAGTTCATAGGTTTCTACTTTTAAATCGTGCTCTATTGCCATTATCTTATAAGATACCCAACCAATATTAGGAATGAGCACCGTTTGACCTGGATCTAATATATTTTTAAATGTAGAGCTTACAGATCCAGATCCACCAGGAGTTGCAAGAGCTCCTACATTAATAAATTTATATTCATATTGACCTAATACCCATGATTTCATCTCTTTTAAAAAGTCTCTATCACCAATAAAAGATTCTGCATATGGAGCTATATCCATGTTGCCTAAGTTTTTGTATACCTCACTTACAGAATCAAAAATAGTTAATCTACCATCTTCGGTACAAAGTGCTCCTAAGGTTACATCTATCACATTTTCTTCTCCATATTTAATTTTTGCATCCTGAGCTTTTTTTACCATGGTAAAAACTGTGTCTACTACATTTTTATCCTTTGATCTTTTAGCTAATACTCCCACGTAGACCTCCTTTTTATCTATTATAAATCAGTGTTTTTATTTTTTCATAAATTTTTAAAGTTTCATCTTCTGATATTTCTCTTTCTTGCCATATTTCCTCTGCTTTTATAGCTTGTCCCACAAGCATAAGTAAACCATTTTCGCTTACTTTAAAATCTTCTAAAAATTTAGTTTTTTCGGGATTATATACAAGATCTATACCAGCTTGGTATTCTTTTTTTTCCTCTTTTTTTATTACGCTAGACTCTATATTAGGATACATCCCACAAGGAGTACAATTAACTATTAAATTTTTTTCAGATATAAGTTGTAGTTCATTGTAAGATATAATATTCAAATTTTTAAAATTTTGAAAACTTATCATAGCTTTTTCTACATCCCTGGTAACTAAATAATTTTTACCACCGAGATCTTCTAAACATTTAATTACAGCTTTGGCAGATCCACCAGCGCCACAGATAAAGTTTTTTTTATCTTTAATATCTAATTTTAATTTGGTTATTATCATCTTGAATCCATAGTAGTCAGTATTATATCCAATTAATTTTCCATCTTTAGAGATAACAGTATTTACTGCTCCTATCTCTCTAGCTTCTTTGGATATCTCATCTAAATATTTCATAATATCTGTTTTATATGGAATAGTAATATTGATTCCTAACAACTCTTTTTCTCTTAATTTTTTTATAACTTCTATTAAATTATCTGGAGATAGTTCTAATAAAGAATATTCATCATCTATCTTAAGTCTTTCAAAGATCATATTATGGATTGCTGGAGAGAAGCTATGTCCTAATTTTTCTCCAATTAAAGCATACTTATTTTTCATAACTACCAATCACCTCAAAATAGTTAGTTTTTTTCTCAATCTCCTTTATAGCATCCTTTAATATATTGTAGTTACCTTCTAATTCTACAAAAAAGATATATTCCCAAGGGGAATCTTTAAGAGGTCTTGATTTTATACTCAACATATTGATACCATCTTTACTAATTTCTCCTAAGACACTAGATAGATCTCCAGATCTATTATATGTAGAAAATGCTACCATGATTCTATTGTGTTCTTTATTTACAATTAGTTTATCTCCAATAACCATAAATCTAGTTGTATTATCTTCATGGGTATTGATATTTTTTACTAAGATATCTAAATTATAGATCTTTGCCGTTTCAGCACTTCCTATGGCACCTTTAGTTACGTCATTTACCTCACTTACATATTTTGCACTTATGGCAGTGTTATAATATGGAATTTCCTTATAGCCTCTTTCTTTTAAAAATGTTTGAGACTGTTTAAAACCTTGAATATGAGAATAGATCTCTTTGATATCATCTAATTTAGATCCTTTTACCCCTAAGAGATTATGATCTATTTTTAGATCTATAATATCTATTATATAGGCATTATATTTTTTCATAAGATCAAAGTTATCTGTAATATCTCCTGTATAGGAGTTTTCAATAGGAAGAACACCTCTTTCTATCTCTTTATTTTTTAATGCTATAAAGACATCTTCAAAGTTTTGATAAGAATTTAAAGATTCATCTATATATTTAGTTTTTAGTGCTAAATAACTAAAAGATCCTGGAATACCTTGATATCCAACTATTTCATCTAAACCTAAAATAGATTTTTGATAGTCTCTTGAGATTTCCATATTTTTTTCTAAAAACTTAATATAATGTTTTTTTAATTTTTCATCTGTGACTCTTTTAGAATTTTTTTCAATAACTATTTTTTCCCTGGCGGTATCTAAAACATCCATCCCTTGATCTTGTTTATATTTTGCAATTCCTTCTACTATTTTCATTCTTTTTATAAATAGTTTAGCCATCTCTTGGTCTATTTCATTTATCTCAACCCTTAACTCATCTAATTTTTTCATTTTCATCATCCTAAGACACTACCAAAAAATCTAAAATTCCGATAGCTGCCATTGCTTCTACTACTACTAAAGCTCTAGGAACTATACAAGGATCGTGTCTTCCTATAATTTTAAATTCTGTTTCAGTATTATTTTTCATATCTATGGTTTTTTGAGGTCTTGATATAGAAGGAGTTGGTTTTATAGCTACTCTAAAGTTTATAGGCATTCCATTAGTGATTCCACCTAAAATTCCACCGTTATTATTAGTTTGAGTTATTACTTTATCATTATCTATATAGATATCATCGTTAGCTTCACTTCCAAATAGATCTGTTATTTTAAATCCTGCACCAAATTCTACACCTTTTACAGCTGGGATAGAATACATAAGTCCAGATAGTTGACTCTCAATAGAATTAAAAAACGGGTTTCCTATTCCAGGTTCTATACCTATAATAGAGCACTCGATTATTCCACCTAAGGAATCTTGCTCATTTTTTGCTGCTAATATTTTTTTTCTACTGAGATCTTCTAAATTTTCATCTAAAAATGGAAGTTGTTTTTCAGATAATTTTTTAAAATTTTCTTTATTTAGATCCTCTTCACAAAAATCTCTATCTTCAAGATCTTTTATACTTTTTATATGGGTACCTATATGGATATTTTTATCTCTTAATATTTGTTTTGCTATTGCTCCTGCAAATACAATAGGAGCTGTCAATCTACCTGAAAAATGTCCCCCTCCACGATAATCATTGTATCCGTCATATCTTTTGTACCCAGTATAGTCAGCATGAGCTGGTCTAGCAATATCTTTTATCTTATTATAATCTCTTGATTGTTGATCTCTATTTCTAATTAAGATACTAAGAGGTGCTCCTGTAGTATAATCATTAAAATATCCACTCAATATTTCAAAAGTATCAGCTTCTTTTCTGGCAGTTGTAAGTTCATTTTTACCTGTAGCACGTCTTTGTAACTCAAATTTAATTAGATCTAGATCTAATTTTACTCCTGCTGGTAGTCCATCAATAGTTATTCCTATCCCTACACCGTGGGATTCTCCAAACAATGATAACTTTATATTTTTTCCCCAAGTTGATCCCATTATTTCACCCTTCCCTTTACAGTTTTTATTTCTCTATTATTTCCATATTTCCATTTAATTTTTCAAAATCTTTCCAAAAATCAGGATAAGATTTTTTTACTGAATCAGCACCAGTTAAAATAATTGGTTTATCACATCTACTACTAGCTACTGCTAATGCCATAGCAACTCTGTGATCGTTCCAAGCATCTACTTCTACTCCACCCTTTAAATTTTTAACACCTTCTACGATCATTCCATTTTCAGTCTCCACTATCTTAGCACCTAATTTATTAAGTTCAGTTGTCATAGAAGTTATCCTATCAGATTCTTTTATTCTTAGTCTTCCAGCATTAATTATTTTAGTAGTTCCCTTACTTAGACTAGCTAAAACTGCAACTATAGGGCCTAAGTCTGGGCATTGACTAAGATCAACTATTGCTCCAATAGATTCTTTACCTTTTATACTTATTACATCTTCATCTATAGTTAGATCTCCACCCATATCTTTTAATATTTTTATTATTTCCCTATCACCTTGGAGTGAATTAGGATTCATTCCAAAACAATTGATACCATCATTTAAAAATCCAGCTACTAACCAAAAAGCTACTTGAGAAAAATCTCCTTCAACTCTATAGTCTTGTGCTTTATATTCTTGATTTCCACGAACAATAAATCTTTCATAATTTTCATTGATTATTTCTATACCAAATTTATTTAAAATATCCAAAGTTAGATCTATATATCCTTTAGATTCTAGATTAGTAGTTATTACTATCTCAGAATCACCGTCTAATTTTGGGAGTGTATAGAGTAAACCTGTTATAAATTGAGAACTGATATCTCCCCTTACTTCAAATCTTCCTGCTTTTAACTTTCCATCAATAGTTAATGGAAGTTCTTCTACACCATGACTATATTTTATATTTTGTTTGTCAAAAATTTCATGAAAGACATTGAGTGGTCTAGTAGCTAATCTTCCTTCACCTACAAAAGTTACTTTTCCATCTGCCAGTAAAGATATAGGAATCATAAATCTAATTGTAGATCCTGATTCTCCGCAATTTATAGTACTATTTATTCTTTTTAGATTTTTAGATCCTGTAATAACTTCATAGTCTTCAAATTTCTTTATATCTACACCCAAATCTTTCATTGCTTGAGTTGTTACTATTATATCATTTGAAAAATTAAGATTTGTTATTATACTACTTCCATGAGCTAATGAACCTGCAATTATAGCTCGATGTGCTAGACTTTTAGATGGTGGTATCACCACATCTCCTTTTAATTCATTTGGAACTATATTTACTTTCATTTCTACCCTCCTACCCTACATAAACACTATTTATAAAAAGTTATATAATATTATACAAAAAATAATCTAAATTCTTTTAGTTTATCTTTTATTTAAGTAATTTCTCGGTTATTTCTTTTTCTGATATTTTTTTAATTTCTACACTACCTACTTCAGATAAAAATATAAAATTTAATATCCCTGATATATTCTTTTTATCTGTTTTCATAATTTCTACAAGATCTTTTAATTTAACTTCATCTTCTATGGGAAGATTATAATTTTGTAAAATTTCTTTTATTTTTTCCGATTCTCCAAGTTTTGTTATGTTTAATCTTTCTCCTAATCTTGTGATCTCATACATTCCTATAGATATTGCTTCTCCATGGGTATATTTAGTATAATTATAATATTTTTCAATGGCATGACCTAGAGTGTGTCCAAAATTTAAGATCATACGAAGTCCCATATCGAGCTCATCTATCTCTACTATTTTTGCTTTAATCTCACAACATCGTTTAATAATTTTTTCAATATGGTTCATAGAATCTTTTATATCTTTTTTATCTAGTAAAAAATTAAAAAATTCATTGTCATAGATAGCACCGTATTTGATTACTTCTGCCATACCACTTCTGACTTCTCTTTCATCTAGTGTTTTAAGTAGTTCTGGATCGATAATTACCATCTTTGGTTGATAAAAACTTCCAACTAAATTTTTACCTCTATTTGTATCTACTGCCACTTTTCCTCCTACACTACTATCTACTTGGGCTAATAATGTAGTTGGAATTTGAATGAAATCCATTCCTCTATATATTGTAGAAGCTGTAAATCCAGCTAGGTCTCCTACAACTCCACCACCAAAAGCTATGAGTAGGTCTCCTCTTTTTATTCCTGAATCGACAATTTTTTCATATACCTCTGTTAGAGTATTAAAATTTTTATTTTCTTCCCCTGCATTAAAAACTACTTTTGCAGTTGTGTAACCTGTATCTTCTAAATTTTTTATTAACTTATCTCCATAGAGTCTATCTACATTTGTATCGGTAACTACAACTATTTTTTTCTTCTTGTAGACCTTTGATATATATTTTCCAACTTCTGAAAATATTCCTTTCTCTATAAAAATATCATAGGATTTCTCTTCTAAATTTATATGTAATTTCTCCATCTTTAAGATATCTCCTTTCTCCTTAGAGTAGATTTTTTAAATTCTTCTTTTAAAGATTCACTATCTTCTTTCTTTAGAGCATCTTTTATTATATCTAAACTTTCTTCAAATTTTTCTATTTTTTTTATGAGATTTTTTCTATTACCCATAAATAAATTATCCCATAGATCTTCATTTATCATAGCTATTCGAGTAAGATCTCTAAATGAATCTCCTATAAATACATTGGTATCAAAGTTTTTTTCATCGGAGTTAACTAGAGCAACTGCTATTGCATGGCTTAGTTGACTAGTAAAAGATATTATCTCATCATGTTTTTCAGGAGTTATTCGAGTAACCATTTTAAATCCCATCTTATATGCTAATCTTTCTATTAGATCTAAATTTTTAAGGTGGTTAGAAGGATGGGGAGTTATTATAAAATTAGCGCCACTAAATATTTTTTTATCTGAGTTCCACACTCCTTGTACTTCCCTTCCTGCCATGGGATGCGCTCCTACAAAATCTATATTTGATGGAAGTTTTTCTACGACTCTATCTATCATATCTCCCTTGACACCTACTGCATCTGTAATAACAGAATTAGATTTAAAATTATCTTTATTTTTCTCTATAAATTTCTCTACTAGATTGGGATAGAGACAAATTACTGTTAGATCACTTTTAGATAGAGGAATTTTAGGATCTACAAATCCCTTGTCTATTATTTTATGAGATTCTGAGTAGGAAAGAGCTTTTTCATCTAAATCTATCCCATAGATTACATCAAATTCATCTCTCAATGCTTTAGCATAGCATCCACCTATAAGTCCTAATCCTACTATACTTAACGTTTTTTTTATTTCTTTCATCTCATTCCCCTTTCTCTAATATTTTTATTTTGTTTTAATTTTAATCTTCCTCTAATCTAATTTTAAATTAGAAGAAGATCAAAAGGAAAATTAATTACATTTTTTTATTTACTACTTCTAATATTTTTTTTACATCTATTACTAGATCTTCAAATTGTTCTGGTCTAAGAGATTGTGCTCCATCGCATAATGCATTTTCAGGATCGTTATGTACCTCGATCATTAGTCCATCGGCTCCTACTGCTGCTGCTGCCATGGCTAATTTTTTTACCATCCATCTTTTTCCTGTAGCATGACTAGGATCTACAATTACTGGTAAGTGACTTAATTTTTTTACTGCCAATACTGCACTTAGGTCAAGCGTATTTCTTGTAAATTTTTCATATGTTCTGATTCCTCTTTCACATAAGATTACTTTTTCATTTCCCCCTGCCATAATATATTCAGCAGACATCAACCATTCTTCAATTGTAGCAGATAATCCTCTTTTTAATAAGATTGGTTTATCGATCTTTCCAAGAGCTTTTAAAAGATCAAAGTTTTGCATATTTCTGGCTCCCACTTGAATAATATCTACTTCTCTAGCAAACCTTTCTACTAGATCTACTGACATGATTTCAGTAACTATTGGCATTCCAGTTTCTTTTCTAGCTTCCTTTAATAACTCCAATCCTTCTAATTCCATTCCTTGAAAAGCATATGGAGAAGTTCTTGGTTTGTATGCTCCACCACGTAAAATTTGAGCTCCTGATTTTTTTACTGATCTAGCTACTTCTAAAATTTGATCTCTTGACTCTACAGAACAAGGACCAGACATGATAGTAAAAGTTCCTTCACCTATTTTTATTCCATTAACATCTACTATTGTAGATTCCTCTTGCATTTTTTTATTGGCTTTTTTAAATGGTTCTTGTATTCTTGTCACCTTTTCCACTCCTTCTATTGCTTCAATATCTCTTACACTTAGTTTTGATGTATCTCCGATTATTCCTAAAACTCCGTATTCTTTTCCTGAAGCGTCTTTAACTTCCATTCCTAAGTTTTCAAATATTTTGACAATGTGGTTTACTTGATCAGTTGTAGTACCTTTGGTTAATTTAATTATCATTTTTTTGCCTCCCAAAATATCTATTATTTTTTATTCTATAAAATAAAAAACCTGTTCTATAGAGAACAGGTTTACAATTTTTTCTAATAAAAAGACCTATATTTAAAATATAGGTCTACAATTAAAAAATCTATTTTGACGAAATTGTCTTAAGTTAATAAACCTGTTGGTTATGAAATTTGATTGCTTTTCAATTCATACCAATATCTAAAGCCCTTCATTACCATCTGATCTACCTCCTTTAATTTTATTTGATATAATAATACTACTATTGTATCCCTTTGTCAAACACTTTTATTTATTTATTTTATTATTATTTTAATAACCTTTTAGCTCTCTAACTTTATTTTCTATAATTTTTGTTTCTCCACTAGTCTCATGTACTAATTTTACTATGGCAGAACCTACAATAGCTCCATCTGCAATTTTGTGTATATCTTTAACATGTTCACGATTAGAAATCCCAAATCCAACTGCTAATGGCAGGGTAGTGACTGTTCTTACCTCTTCTAAAAAACTTTTTAAATCTACATCAAAATTATTTCTCACTCCTGTTACGCCAAATGATGAGATACAATATACAAATCCACCACCTCCGCAGTTGATTATATCTTTTAGTCTTTCTTTGGAGTTAGGAGCAACTAATGGTATTAAATCTATCTTACTTCCCTTTATAAATTTAATTACTTCCCCTCTTTCTTCTAAGGGAAGATCAGGGATGATAAGTCCATCTACTCCTGTTTCCTCACATTTTTTCATAAATTTTTCTATCCCTTGAGTTAAAATTGTATTGAAATAAATTAAAAATACTAATGGAACATCTGTTTTTTTTCTGGCATTTTTAACTACTTCAAATATTTTAAATAAATTTGTTCCATTATCTAAAGCTCTTTGGTCAGCTGCTTGGATAACAGGACCATCAGCTATAGGATCTGAATAAGGGATTCCTAGTTCGATTATATCTGCTCCACCTTTTTCCATAGCATAGATAAGTTCTTCTGTTTTTTCTAAACTAGGATCTCCTGCTGTAATATATGTGATCAATGCTTTTTTATCTCCTAGTTCCTTATATTTTTTTTCTATTCTGTTCATGGTTTTATTCCCCCTTTAAATATTCGGCTACTGTATGTATATCTTTATCTCCACGTCCTGATATATTTATTACTAAGATCTCTTCTTTTTTCATTTGAGGAGCTAACTTTTGTGCATAAGCTATAGCATGAGCACTCTCAAGTGCTGGCATTATTCCCTCTTGTAAAGTTAATAATTTAAATCCTTCTAAAGCTTCATCATCTGTTACAGATTCATATTTAACTCTTTTTATATCAAATAGATGAGCATGTTCTGGGCCTACACCTGGATAATCTAGACCTGCTGATATAGAATGGGCTGGAGTTATATTACCGTCACCATCACAAAGCATATATGTTTTCATTCCATGAATTACTCCTACTTGACCACAAAATGCCGCTGCATGTTTTCCAGTTTTTATTCCATATCCTGCTGCTTCTACTCCGTATAGGGAAACTTTTTCATCTTTTATAAAATCATAGAACATCCCCATAGCATTTGATCCACCACCAACACAAGCAATTATTGCATCGGGTAATCTTCCTTCAGCTTTCATGATCTGTACCTTGGTTTCCTCTCCTATTATTTTTTGAAAATCTCTTACCATAGTTGGATATGGATGGGGACCTACAACTGATCCAATAACATAAAATGTATCTTCTACCCTTTGTACCCATTTTCTTATAGCTTCATTAGTGGCATCTTT
>DDQV01000191.1:17551-17838 GCA_002342785.1 Fusobacteriaceae bacterium UBA2433
CTTTTAAAGTTCCAGTTCCAGATGATACAGCTGTTACTTTAGCTCCTAAAAGTTCCATCTTAAAAACATTTATTTTTTGTCTTTCAATATCTTCTATTCCCATGAAGACTTCACATTCCATCCCGAATAAAGCTGCACCAGTTGCTGTTGCTACCCCATGTTGACCTGCTCCTGTTTCGGCTATAACTTTCTTTTTTCCCATTCTTTTAGCAAGTAAGATTTGTCCTAAAACATTATTTATTTTGTGAGCTCCAGTATGATTAAGATCTTCTCTTTTTAAATAAATT
>DDQV01000122.1:0-3282 GCA_002342785.1 Fusobacteriaceae bacterium UBA2433
ATGCAAAAATTAGTTGCAGATACTAACAGAACCGGAGAAATTGTAGAATTTGATATGACTTTTGATGAAAGTAAATTTAAAGTTAAATTTATTGAAGAATTAAAAGAAGCTAAACAACTTGTAAAAATTGAAGATGCCCACGTTTTAATTTCAGGTGGTCGTGGTGTTGGTACTGCTGAAAACTTTAAAAACTTAGAAGTTTTAGCTAAAAATATTGGCGCTACAGTTTCTGCTTCTCGTGCTATGGTAGATCTAGGAATAATGGGTCACGATAGACAAGTAGGACAAACTGGAAAAACAGTTAGACCAGATATCTACTTTGCTTTAGGAATTTCTGGAGCTATTCAGCATTTAGCTGGAATGGAAGAATCTGAATATATTATTGCTATAAATAAAGATAAGGGAGCTAACATATTCAATATTGCAGATCTTGGTATTGTTGGAGATGTTAACAAAATTTTACCTCTTTTAAATAGTCAAATTAATAAATTAACTAATAAAGAAGCATAGATAAACACTTAATATAGAGAAAAAGATCCTAAACAAAATTAATTGTTTAGGGTCTTTTTTTTCGTGTTATACGTGTTATAATAGAGTAAATAAATGTTATCTTCTATTGGAGGAAGTATGAAAAAAAATACTAAACAAAAAATTATAGACTCAGCTATTGAACTTTTTTCAAAAGATTCATACGAAAAAGTTTCTATCGCACAAATATGTAAGAATGCAAAGATTTCAAATGGTATAATATATAATTATTTTAGGAATAAAGATGAATTATTTACATACCTTATAGAGGAGATCACAAATAGAATAGAAAAACAATTTAAAAAGATTAAAGGAAAATCTATCCAAGATAGATTAGAAAGTTTTATCCTTTTAAATATTATGATCACTAAAAAAGAATTTCCCCTTATTAGAATATATAGGGAGGGGCAATATAAATTTATCAAATATGAACAAAACCTTAGAAAAGTTTATTTAAAAGCATTAAAAATTGTTTACGGAAGGGAGTTAAAGGAATTAGAATATCTTTTTATAATATCAGGGATAAGATATATCAATATTAATTTTGTTAAAAGAAATATTGAAGTAGATGAAAAATTTTTAACTCATATCCTATTAAATGGTTTCTTTAATAAAAGTGATCTAGAGGTAAAACAATTTGAAAATATGGATTTTTATTTAAGAACTTTGTTTAACAGTAGTAATAAAAGACATAAACTTTTAGAGGTAGGAGAAGCACTTTTTGGTAAAAATAATTATTATAAAGTTACTATAAATGATATTGCTAAAAAAGCTGAGATCGGTGTAGGTAGTTTTTACCATTTCTATGAAAATAAAGAAATTTTTATTCGAGAAATAGTTTCAAATCTAAGAAAAACAACATTAAACTTTTTAAAAGATAATATTCAAAAAAATTTTTCTGAAAACGAAACCCACATACTTTTCCTCTATCTTTTATTGGAATTTTATGGAAAATCCCCACACAAATATGAACTCTTGAGAAGATCAGAATTTATAGTTGAAGACATGGTGACAGAATATAACAACTCTTTAAACGATCTATATATAAAAACTATGGAAAATCTTCCCTATAACTTTGAAGAAAAAAGAATAATATCATCGGTTCTATTAGGAATTTCACATTATACAGGTATAGAATTGTTTTTTACAAACAATATAGAAGACAAAAATAAGTTTTTGAAAAAAATGAAAAATTATTTTGCAAAAGGTTTAAAAAAATAAAAAAAGTAAAGGAGAAAGAAAGCATGAAATTAATAGTAGGATTAGGAAATCCAGGAAGTAAATATGAAAAAACAAGACACAATATAGGTTTTGATACAATCGACTATTTAGCAACTGAATTAGGTGTAACCAATTTTAGAGATAAATTTAATGGAGATTTTGGTGAAACCATTGTAGAAGGTGAAAAAGTTTTTTTATTAAAACCCATGACATTTATGAACCTCAGTGGTGATTCAATAAGAGAGGTCGTTAATTTCTATAAATTAGATCCCATTGAAGATCTAATTGTCATCTATGATGATATGGATATTACACTAGGAAAACTAAAAATAAAAAGAAAGGGTAGAGCCGGAGGTCACAATGGAGTAAAATCTATTATTTCCCACCTTGGTGAAGAATTTATTAGGATAAAATGTGGTATTGGAAAACCTAAAAGAACTGAGGATGTTATAAACTTTGTCCTAGATACTTTCAGTAAAAAAGATAGAGTAGAAGAGATTGAACCACTAATAGAGACTGCATCTAAAGCAGCTAAATCTATGATTACTGCCAAAAGTATCGATCGAGTTATAGAAAAATTTAATAGAAAATAAGAATTTTAAAGAAAAGTCTTAGGGAGTAACCATGAAATTCAAAAAAAAATATATTGCAGGATTAGCCATCATAGCCTGCCTACTCTGGTCCACTGCATTTGCAGGAGTCAAAATTGGATTTGAGTATATGCCAAAACCCTTTACATTTGCCGGACTTCGTTTTACTTTAGCAGGACTTTTCTTAATCCCGTTTTCTTGGAAAAGAAATAGTTTTAGTCAATTAGTCCTTCACAGAAAGGTAATCACATACGTAGTTTTTTTAAATACTGCTGTAGGTTATGCTCTTTATTATATAGCTATGAGTTATGTAGGAGGAGCTACTGCTGCTATAGTTATTGGATCTGGACCACTTATCACAGCTATTATGACTCATTTTACTATGGATAATGATAAAATGAATAAATATAAGGCACTTAGTATATTCTTTGGATTACTAGGAATAGTAATTATTATGGTGAATTCAAAACCCCTTACACCAGTTGGTCAAAGAGAAATATTTGGTATCATCTTACTTTTAATAAATTCTACACTAACTAGTTTTGCAAATATAAAAGTAGCTCAGATTAAAAATGG
Source organism: Fusobacteriaceae bacterium UBA2433 (assembly GCA_002342785.1). Taxonomy (GTDB): domain Bacteria; phylum Fusobacteriota; class Fusobacteriia; order Fusobacteriales; family Fusobacteriaceae; genus Psychrilyobacter. The sequence continues at coordinate 2,916 of DDQV01000122.1, forward strand.
AATTTCAGGAGTATTTTTAACTACCAATCAAATGTTGTGGGGAGGACTCATTCTTTTAGGGATGGGAAGAATTTTTGAAGGAAAAATTGATTTTGTACAACCAATAAATTTTTATATAGTTTTAATTTGGCTTGCACTAGTATCAGCAGTTGCTTTTTCCATTTGGTTTTTCTTAATTCAAGTAGATAATGTCAAAGTATCAGAACTTAATATGTTTAAATTTTTTATTCCAGTTTCTGGAGCTATCATCAGTTGGATAATTCTTCCAAATGAATCACCAAATCTAATATCTTTTATTGGAATGGGATGTGTCTTTGGTGCTCTTATAGTAAATCATATATCTTCAAAAAAATAAGAAAGAAAAACC
>DDQV01000122.1:3308-87618 GCA_002342785.1 Fusobacteriaceae bacterium UBA2433
GGTTTTTCTTTCTTATTTTTTATTAATCTTTTTTGAGTGTCTCAAACAATATGAATTAGATAAAAAAAAGTTAGATCAACATGTGATCTAACTTTTTATAATTGGATTATACTAATTCGATTATTGCCATTTGTGAAGAGTCTCCTCTTCTAACACCAGTTTTCATAATTCTAGTATATCCACCATTTCTTTCAGTATATTTAGGAGCTACATCAGCAAATAATTTTGCTACAGTATCCTTATCTCTTAAGAATGCAAGAGCTCTTCTTCTTGCAGCTAAGTCTCCTTTTTTACCTAAAGTAACCATTCTTTCAGCAAATTTTCTTAATTCCTTTGCTCTAGTTACAGTTGTTTCTATTCTTTCTTCATTTATTAAAGAAATAGTTAAGTTCATTAACATAGCCATTCTATGCTCTGATCTTCTACCTAACTTTCTATATGATTTATTATGATTCATTTTTAAGCTAGCCTCCTTTGTTTATAAGATTAATTAGAGGTATTGTTACCCTGTAAGTCAAAACCTAATTCTCTCATTTTATCTAAAATTTCATCCAGTGATTTTCTTCCTAAGTTCTTGATCTTTAACAATTCAGTTAAACCCATCTCAGAAAGTTGACCAACATCTTCAATTCCAGCTTTTTTAAGACAATTGAATGATCTTACAGTAAGATCTAACTCCTCAATTTTAGTTCCAGCAACGTTGTTTACAACAACAGCTGTCACAGGTTCATCATTTAATTCTTCTTCTTCTTGATCTCTTAAGCTATCCATTCTATCACCAATTTCTAAAAATGGGTTCAAGTGGAAAGTTAATAGTTCAACTGCATATGAAATTGCATCTCTGATTTCAACACTTCCATTAGTTACAACATTTAATGTTAATTTATCAAAATCAGTTTGTCTTCCTACCATAGTATCTACTACAGAGTAAGAAACTTTTTTGATTGGAGTATATATAGCATCCACTGGTATATACTCTACAGACCAATCTGTATTGTCTATTTCATCTGCAACTACAAAACCTTCTCCAGTATCAACAATAAATTCCATATCTACTTGTCTGTTAGTCGTAACTGTACAGATAACATGATCAGGATTTATTACTTCGATACCAGCATCTGGAATGATGTCAGCAGCTGTAACAATTCTTGGACCTTCTATTGATAATGTCATTTTTTTCTCACCAGGTTCATCAGCTTTAACGATAATTTCCTTAACATTAAGGACAACATCTGTTATAGCTTCTTTAACACCTTCCATAGTAGAAAATTCATTTAAAACACCGTCAATTCTTACACCTTTAATAGCTGTTCCTGGAATAGATGATAATAACACTCTTCTAAGAGCATTCCCAATCGTATTCCCATATCCTCTATATAATGGTTCCACTACATAGCTTCCACTAAATTCACTAGTTTTTTCCTCTGTAATGTTTACATTTCTTGCTAATTTTTCGATCTTTAACATTGAATCACTCCTACATAAAATTTTGTGTTCTCAAAACTTATTATCTTGAGTAGAATTCTACGATTAATGCTTCATTCAATTCGAAGTCCATATCGTCTTTTGTAGGGTTTTGTAATACTTTTCCAGAAAATTTAGCTTTATCTAATTCAATCCAAGTAGGTGCATTAGCATCTTCTATAGCTGATTTAATTAATTCTACATTTTTAGAATTTTCTATTACTGCTACAACATCTCCAACTTTAACTCTGTATGATGCGATATTTACTTTTTTCCCATTTACAGAAACATGTCCATGAGATACAATTTGTCTAGCTTGTCTTCTAGTTGAAACAAACCCCATTCTGTATACTACATTTTCTAATCTTCTTTCTAAATATTGAATTAAATTAAGACCAGTAACTCCATCTTTTCTTGAAGCTTCATCATATAATTTTCTGAATTGCTTTTCCATTACAGCATATACGAATTTCGCTTTTTGCTTTTCTCTTAATTGAATAGCATATTCAGTTGGTTTTTGATTTGCATTTGGTCTAGGACCTCTGTTTGATTTTTTATTTATACCTAAAACTATTGGATCTAATCCAAGAGCTCTACATCTCTTTAATACAGGCTGTCTATTAATTGCCATTGACCTATATCCTCCTTTTTTTTCGTATTTAACTCCGATAATCAGAATTGTTTTTATCTACAATAATTTTGAATAAGTGAACTACACTCTTCTCTTTTTAGGGGGTCTACAACCGTTATGTGGAACTGGTGTAGCATCAACAATTTTTGATACTTCTAATCCAGCTGCTTGCAATGATCTGATAGTAGCTTCTCTACCTGAACCAGGTCCCTTTACTCTTACTTCTACTTTTTTCATTCCATGTTCCATAGCTGCTTTAGCTACTTCTTCCGCTGCTATTTGAGCTGCGAATGGAGTTCCTTTTTTAGTGTTCTTGAATCCTGAAGTTCCTCCAGATTTCCAAGCTACAACTCTTCCTTCAGTATCAGTAATAGCGATGATAGTGTTATTAAAAGTTGAATGTATATGAGCTATTCCTAAAGGAATATTCTTTAATTTCTTCTTAGTTTTAACTGCGCCTCTTTTCTTAGCCAAGTTAACTCCTCCTTACTTAAATTTTTTCTATATAATTAGATTTATTATTTACTATCTTTTACTAACTGCCTTTTTTGGTCCTTTAACAGTTCTTGCATTTGTTTTAGACTTTTGCCCTCTTACAGGTAAGTTTGCTCTATGTCTAGAACCTCTATAACATCTGATGTCTAATAGTCTCTTGATATCCATTCTAACGTCTTTTCTCAAGTCACCTTCAACTTTAATTCCGTCAACTATAGCTCTGATTTTATTTAACTCTTCTTCAGTCATGTCTTTAACTCTAACATCAAAGCTAACTCCAGCTTCTGTTAAAACATTTTGTGAAGTTGTTTGTCCGATTCCAAAGATATAAGTTAATGCGATTACGATTCTCTTATTTCTAGGGATATCTACTCCTGCTACTCTTGCCACGTATTTTCCTCCTCGTTCACTTTATATATCGCTTGGTATAATAACCAGCTAAACACTTTCCTCGACATGCCTTTTGATTACTCCGAATTTTTCATCCAAAAGTATCGCCTCTACAGGTCAACATATCTTTACAGTACGCATTTTCCAAATGTGTGTTGCTTTCAACAATTACCCTTGAACTTGCTTGTGCTTAGGATTAGATTTACAGATTACTCTGATCTTCCCGTATCTTTTAATAACTTTACACTTCTCGCAAATAGGCTTTACTGATGCTCTTACTTTCATTTGAAACCTCCTCTCACAAAAAAATTATTTTTTTCTGTAAACAATTCTTCCTCTTGATAAATCATAAGGTGAAACTTGAACTAGTACCTTATCTCCAGGTAAGATTCTAATATAATGCATTCTCATCTTTCCTGAAATGTGACCTAAGATCACATGTCCGTTTTCTAATTCTACTTTAAACATAGCATTAGGCAACGTTTCAAGTATTACTCCTTCTAACTCTATTACGTCTTGTTTCGCCATACTTCCTCCTCGAAACTTATTGTTAATACCGAATAATTATATCATAAGTCATACAATAAGTCTATTTTTTATTTTATTTTATTTATCTTTTTTAAGTTTTAAAAAAAAGATAAATAATGTTTTATAATTTTCATACTTTCCTTCTAAAAAACTCTATTTTACTGATTTAGATCTAATCTTAACAATGAAAAAATTATTTTTCATATCTACTTAAAACCATTGGTTTCCCATCTACAATAGCAACTGAATGTTCAAAGTGTGCACTTCTTTTTCCATCTTTAGTTACAGCTGTCCAACCATCACCTAAGATTGCAACTTTATACGATCCAGAATTTACCATAGGTTCTATTGCAATTACCATTCCTTCCTCTAACTTTATTCCCCTACCTTTTCTTCCAAAATTCATTACCATAGGATCTTCATGCATAGTGTAACCTACTCCATGTCCACAAAAATCTCTTACCACTGTAAATTTATTTTTCTTTACATAACTCTCTATGGCATTTCCAAGATCTCCCAATCTATTTCCAGCATAACACTGCTCAATTCCTATCTCTAGAGCTTCCTTCGTTACTTCTAATAATTTTTTAGATTCTTCATCTATCTCTCCTACAGGAAAAGTTACTGCTGAATCTCCAAAGTAACCATCTAAATCTGTTACAGTATCTACACTTACTATATCTCCCTCTTGCAAGATTCTATTTCCAGGAATTCCGTGGACTACCTCTTCATTAATAGATATACAAGAACCAGCTGGATAAGCATTTTGTGGTCCTCCTACTCCTATAGTGGCAGGAATTGCACCTTGACTTATAATATAATTTTCAATTATTTTATTAAGTTCATTTGTTGATACTCCAGGAACTATCTTACTAGGTAAGATCTCATTATATAATCTAGCAATTATTTGGTTGGCCGCTTTTATCTTTAGGATCTCTTCCTTTGTTTTAATTGTTATTGACATTTTTTTCCTCCTTGCACAATCTTTTTTAATATAATAAAAAGAAAGTTAGCTTTTAATCTCTATTTAAAAAAGGTGAGCCACCTCACCTTTTTTAGATAACTCTATCCTAATATTTCAAAGATATCTTCTTTTACTTCTGAAACATCTTTTGTTCCATCTACTTCTGCCATTACTCCTCTAGCACTATAAAAATCAAACAATGGTGCAGTTTGATTGTGATAAGAAGCAAGTCTATTTACAACTGTCTCAGCTGTATCATCTTTTCTTATGATAAGTGCTTCTCCACAGTAGTCACAGATATCTGTAACTTTTGGTGGATTAAATTCCACATGAAAAGATGCTCCACACTTAGGACATACCCTTCTTCCAGTAATTCTTCCTACGATTAGATCATCTGGTACATTTAAAGATATTACTTTATCAAGAGAGATCTTCATATCTTCCATTAATTTTTCTAAAGCTTCAGCTTGTGTTATTGTTCTAGGAAATCCATCTAAAATAAATCCTTTTTTACAATCTTCTTCATTCAATCTATCTTTTATTATTCCAATGATAGTTGAATCAGGTACTAAACTTCCTTCATCCATAAATTTTTTCGCTTCTAATCCCATCTTTGTTCCAGCTTTTATAGCTTCTCTCAAAATATCTCCAGTAGAGATTTGAGGGATACCGTATTTTTCTATTAAAAATTTAGCTTGTGTACCTTTCCCGGCACCTGGTGCTCCAAATAACATGATATTCATTGAATAATCACTCCTTAAGTTTTATTATTTACAGGGCATTATACTATATATCTGTTATTTTTTAAAGTTTGTTTTCAGATAAAATAATCTTACCTATATGATCTAATGTATCTTTTTTCTCTTTTCTATAATATGGAATGATTAAAATTTCCTTTCCAATAAACTCTTGACCTATAAATTCAATAAATTTTTCTTGATTATCTTTCTGTTCTTGCCAGAATTCATCTATTGAATCTGGATAAACTCTATTTATTATAACCTTATCCACTTTAATATTATATTCTTCCAAACTTTTTATCCCACGCTTTGTTTCTAAAAAAGATAATTTTTCAGGATTCATAACAAAATAAAATGAAACTATCTTTGGATCTCCTAATATTTTACTTATTTTTAAAAGATTATCTCTTCTATTTTCCAAAATATTTAATACCTTATCATCTTCAATCCTATCTTTTTTTTCAAATTTCATGTTTTTAAGCATTAAAATTTTTTTTCTTTTTTGTATCAATGTATTCATCCAAATATTTACAGTTTTTGGAAGATTTATTAGATGGAGTGTGTGACCTGTAGGTGCAGTATCAAAAATTATATAATCATAACTTTGATTTTCTGTTATGATCTTATTTATTTTTTCAAAGATAGCTGATTCGTGAGTCCCTGGAGAACTCACTGCTCTATCTAGTTGACCTTGTATCTCCCCCATGATAACGGGACTCAGCATAAGATTACATTGTTTTTTTATTTCTGTTAGATATAACTTTGCTTCTTTTTCACCATCGATCTCCATTATATCCAAACTTTCTGAGTATCTATATAGCTCACTTTTTTGTTTTATCTTTATATTAAATAGATCACTAGTTGAATGAGCAGGATCTGTTGAAACTAACAATACTTTATTTTTTTTTGAATACATAAGAGCTACTGAAGCAGCACAGGTTGTTTTTCCAACTCCGCCTTTTCCACCAACAAAAATAATTTTTTCCATGATTATTACCTCTCTTTTTTACAGGGGACATTCTGTCACTTTAGTTTCCCAAATTTTTTTTCTATCTATCATCTTTTCTTCCCAGTGGGTCAGATCTTCTCCCAAGTATGGAAGTAGTTCCAAAGTATAATAACTAGTAGGCAACTCAATTCCCAAATTTTCAGAAAAACACATAAATAAAAATTCGTCCACTTCATCGACCAATGATTCCTCTATCTTAACTGTAGACATGGTCTTATGATTAAATGTTCCTTGAAAAAAAAGTTTTATATTATCGATACACTTCAAAAATTTATCCACAATATTCCTCCATTTTTATTAATTTAATTATTTTTATTTATGATTTTATTGTATCTTTTCTATGAAATGCATCTTTTGCTTCTAAAAGAAGTATGATAGCCAAAACAAGAAGTGCCACAGCAAATCCTAGTAAGATATAGTTGTGTATATTAGCTTTTATTATTAAAAGTAAGGCTGCAAAGGTAACAGCAAACATAAACATCATAGGATATAGAGCCATCTTATATTTTTTACCTTCATTTTTTAACCATAGTGCTATCGAAAGTAAGGCTATTGCAGATAATAGTTGATTAGCTGCTCCAAAGATAGGCCAAATAGTTGTCCATCCATTGAAACTTAAAAATCCACTGACTAAAACTGTTATTAAAGTTGCAACATATTTATTTGTTAGGTAGTTATTTTCAACTTTAATCTCTGAAGCCATCTCTTGAAATATAAATCTTGCTAGTCTAGTAGCTGTATCTAAAGTTGTCAATGCAAAAGCTGAGATTGCAAGTGCAGTAAAGTTTTTCCCAACATTATAATCCAGTCCAAAAGATGTCATAAAATTTCCTAAACCATCGGAGAAAACATTGATTGGTCCTCCATGTCCTAGTAGAGAAGTAAACTTATCCTTTGTTAAATATGCAACAGTTATTACTGCTATAATTGCTAAAACTCCCTCTATAAGCATGGATCCAAGACCAATAATTTTTACATCTTTTTCACTATCTAATTGTTTAGAAGTTGTTCCTGAACCAACTAATGAATGGAATCCAGAAACTGCTCCACAGGCTACAGTTACAAATAACATTGGAAATAAATATGCTCCCTTTACATTAAAAGATGTCACTGGAGCTAATTTTATAGATGGTCCCATTATTATTATTCCTACAAATCCACCTATCAACATTCCATATAATAAAAATGAATTTAAATAATCTCTAGGTTGTAATAAGATCCATACTGGAGTTACAGATGCAATAAATATATAAGTTAATAATATTACCATCCACGTATTTTTATTTAAAACTATAGGAAAAGTATTTCCTATAAAGATACAGCCAATAAGTGCTATAACACCAACAATACTTCCAAGTAATAAACTATATCCCTTTCTGTAAACTAAAAATCCAAATGCTACTGCTAGAACAATAAATAATAAAGATGCAGTTGCAGCTTCTGGTACTGCTACAAAAGTACTTGCAACTATATTTGCAAAAGCTGCTACTACTAATATTAGAGTTAACCAAGCAAAGATCGCAAATAATTTTTTCCCTTTTTTCCCCATAGTTGTTCCGATAACTTCTCCAAGAGATTTCCCTTTATTTCTTATGGAAGCAAATAAAGATCCCATATCGTGAACACCACCAAAGAATATACTTCCAATAATTATCCATAATACAACTGGAACCCATCCAAAAACTGCCGCCGCTATCGGTCCAACTATTGGTCCTGCTCCAGCTATTGAAGAAAAGTGATGACCCAATAAAACTGGTGCTTTAGCAGGAACATAATCGACTCCATCATTCATAGTATGAGCTGGGGTTTTTCTATTAGGATCTATCCCCCATTCCTTATACAAATATCTCCCGTACACCACATAAGCCAAAATAAAAGCAACAATTGTAATCATCAACAACCAAATAGAATTCATATTTTTTCCCCCTTTTATTTATAAAAATGTTTTAAAAAAAACTATATCTTTTTTCCCAAATGAATTTGTTATAATTTTTTTATTCTCTAAATCCATATATATAATCTTTGTATTTAGCCATCCCTTTAAACCAAATAAAAAACTTTTATGATATGTAAAATTTTTTATCAGTTTTTCATCTTTATACGTAAGAGTATCTCCACAAAAAATAAATGTTACTACACTACTCATTTGATTTTTTTTATCTCCTTTGAAATATTCTATATTTTTTGTTATATATTCTTTCAATTCATTTTTTTCTTTTAATTTTTCTTTGTTATACAATGTTTTATAAAATATTAATTCTTTTGTGGAAAAAGATTCATAAACCAATTCTTTATTTAAAATATATTTACTTGTTTCCTCTAAAAATAATCCTGTAAAATCATATTTTACTCCATCTAATTCAAAAATTTTTTTTATATCAAAACTTTGAGATAACTTTAAACTAATTTTTTCCCCTAATTTTTTTCCTTCCAAGTAGATCACCTTCTATTTAATTGGTATAATAGTCTTTTTATATTTTAAAAGAACTAATATTGACTTAAAAAACTACTATTTTTAATAATCACAATAAGAATATACCATCTTATAAACCATCTTCCTTCATTATTTTTTAAATATATTTGATCTTTTTATTTTTTTATAAAAATAAATATTGTTAAAATAAAAAAGATGATATCTATATTTTATAGAGATCATCTTTTTCATAGATTCATTCTTATTTTTTTAAAGATTCAAATAACTCTTTAACTTTTATTTCTATCAACTCAATACATCTTTTTTTATCTTCTATATCTTCTAATCCAAAATTTACAACTTTATCTGCCATATAGATTGGGCATGAAATATTGCAGCCCATCTTTACTAAAACATCTAATTTTTCAGGTAAGGTATCCATATCTTTGGGAAAATACCCAGTCATGGAATATCCCATAGATTCCATTATTTTTTTTCCCTCTTCATTCAATCTTTCTGCTGGCTCAGTTCCTGCGGAAAATATCTCAAAGGTCCCATCATTAAATTCATTTCCAAATCTTTCTCCAATTATAGATTTAAAAGAATTTCCATTACATACAAATGCTATCTTCATCTTATCTCTCACCCCTTAGATATTTTTATTTTTTATTGTATCATATATTAAAATTTTTACTTTAAATATCCTCTAATCTCATCTATCTTTGGAACTTTTCCATATGATACTACCTTTCCATCAACTCTGAGTCCTGGAGTACTCATGAGTCCAGCCTCCATAATTTTTACGATATCTTCTTCTTTTATTACCTCAGCTTCTATCCCTTCGACCTTTACAGCTTCTAAGGTTCTTTGATAAAGTTCCTTACATTTTTTACATCCTGTTCCTAGAATTTCAATCTTCATATTTTTTTCCTCCTATATTTTTATAAAAAATAATTAAATAGATATCCAACTATTAATATTCCTGTCCCTACTATCCCTATAAATATCATTATCAATTTTACTTTTACAACTTTTTTTAATAATACCATCTCTGGAAATGAAAGTGCCGTGGTTGCCATCATAAATGCCAATGCTGTCCCTATCCCAACTCCTTTATTGATAAGAGCTTCTGCAATTGGTATAGTTCCCATTGCATTTGAATATAGAGGTATTGCTATAACTGTGGCTACTAAAACTCCAAATGGATTTTCTGGCCCTGCATATTTTATTAATAGATCTTCTGGAGCCCATCCATGGATAACTGCTCCTATTCCAATTCCTATAAGTAGATATATCCATATTTTTGAGACAGTTTCCTTTACATTTTCCTTGGCAAATTCTATCCTTTCCCTTCTTGTTATTTTTTTTATATCTGTCTGACCCATCTTAACTTTATAAACATAGTCCTCGATATATCTTTCTAATTTTAAAATATGAATTAGATATCCTCCTAAAACTCCAACTGTTACTCCTGCTAGAGCATACAAGATGGCTACCTTTGCTCCAAATGTTCCCATCAAAATTATAAAGGCAGCTTCATTTACTATTGGTGAAGTTATAAGAAATGAAAAAGTTACTCCTAAAGGAATTCCTCCCTCTATAAATCCTATAAATAACGGCACACTAGAACACGAGCAAAAAGGTGTTACCGTTCCTAGTAGACTAGCCACAATATGAGATCTAAATCCACCCATCTTCTCTAAGATCTTTTTAGTTTTTTCCACAGAGAAATAACTTCTTAGATAAGATATAAAAAAGATCATCAGTGAGAGTAATATCAGTATTTTTATAACATCAAAGAAAAAAAAATGAATTGATCCTCCAAGATGCGTTTTCATATCCATCCCAAATAATACTAATAATTTTGTAATTAAATCTTCTAACCATCCAAAATTTAAAATATAACCTACCATCTCTACACCTCTTTTTTTGTCTTAAATTTATTTAGTTTTTTTTATATATTTCAGTTAGTTATTTAAGTAAATAACTAATTAACTAAATACTTATATAGATACTTGATACGAGTATACAATTTAATTTTTAAATTGTCAAATATTTCTTGCTTTTATATTTAAAATCATCTAATATATAAGCAAATAATTATTTAGTTAAGTACTTAGAGGAGGAATATTATGAATAATATCGGATTTCAGGCTCAAATATTCAAAGCTTTAGGCCACCCGTTAAGATTAAAGATCTTAAAAAGATTAATAGATGGAGAACTATGCGTTTGCAAATTAGTTGATGATACCCAGTTTACCCAAGCAAATCTATCACAACATCTAAAAATTCTTAGCAATGCAGGTTTAATTGTCAAAAGAAAAGAGGGAAATTTCTCCCACTACCGTATATCAGATGATGAGGCAATAACTCTTTTAAATAGCTGTGGAATTTTAGCTTCTAACTATATCAAAAAATTATTGTAATAAGGAGAACAAATGGAAAATAAAAAAAATCTAACTGAAGGTAGTATTTTTTATAAATTAACCCTTCTTTCCCTTCCTATTATGGGGATGTCCCTTATCCAAATGGCATATAATATGATCGATATGATTTGGATTGGACGATTAGGAAATGCAGCAGTAGCTGCTGTTGGAACTGCTGGATTTTTTCTTAAATTTGGATTCGCAATAACAGCTATTATATTTATAGGAACAGGAGTAAGAACATCTCAATCTGTAGGAGCAAAAGAATATGAAAAAGCAAACTCCTATGCCGAAACATCTATTATAAATACCATAATTCTTATTACTATATTTATAAGTGGTATATTATTTTTTAGATATGAGCTTATAGGATTTTTCAATCTAAATAATCCAGAGATTGAAAAGATGGCTGTAGATTATATGTCCATCACAGCTTTTGGAATATTTTTTTCCGCTTTATCATTAGTTTTTACCAGAATATTTAATGGTCATGGAGATAGTAAAACACCATTTTTTATAACTAGTATTGGACTCATATTAAATATAATATTAGATCCTATCTTGATCTTTGGACTGTTTGGATTTCCAAAACTTGGAGTCATAGGAGCTGCCATAGCTACAATATTTGCCCAAACAACAGTTTCAATAATATTATTTGTCTATCTAAGAAAAATATATAAAATATTTACCCATGGATTTGAATATGATATAAATAAAACTAAAGATATATTCAAGATAGGTTCTCCCATCGCTGCCCAAAGAATTCTTTTTACAGGTTTTTCTGTATTTATTGCTAGAATTATAGCCAACTGGGGAACCGATGCTATCGCTGTTCAAAGAATTGGTGTACAAATAGAATCTCTTTCATGGATCACAGCTGGAGGATTTCAAGGAGCACTAGCTGCCTTTGTAGGTCAAAACTATGGAGCTAAAAAATATGATAGGATAACAAAGGGATATTTTAATGCTATTGGAATTATCTCTGTCTTAGGATTTTTTGTAAGTTTTATATTAATTTTTTTTCCTGAACCTATATTCAGAATATTTTTACAAGATGATTATATAGTTAAACTAGGAGCTAACTATCTACGAATATTAGGAGTATCACAACTATTTATGGTAGTTGAGATGACCACTGTAGGAGGATTTCAAGGTATTGGAAAAACACTTCCACCATCTATAGTTAGTATAATCTTTACAGGATCTAGAATTCCTATGGCTCTTATCCTCTCTGCTACAACATTGGGCTTAGATGGTATTTGGTGGAGTATTACAATCAGTAGTATCTTAAAAGGAATAGTTCTTCCAATCTGGTTTATAATCTATCTAAAAAAATTTAAAGAAGAAAAAAATTTAATTATAGATTAAATTTATTAAAACAATTAAATACAGATTTCATTTTAAAAACTAAATCTAATCTGTGAAAAAAGTGGGAGGATAAAATGAAAAATTTAATAAATATTATAAATGATAAAAAATTAAACAGATTTTTAACTAAGTGTAATTTTGGAATTGAAAAAGAAAATGTTAGGGTAGATCCTAATGGTCATCTTGCCATGACAAAACATCCTAAAGTTTTTGGAGATAAATTAAAAAATCCATATATTACTACTGATTTTTCCGAGAGTCAAGTTGAGATGATTACTCCATCTTTAGATACCATTGAGGAAACTTATGATTTTTTAGATAGTTTACACGATATTGTGAGTCTTGAATTAAAAGATGAATTTCTTTGGCCTCAAAGTACTCCTCCATCACTACCAAATGAGGTGGATATCCCCGTTTCTCAATTTGATAAAACACCTGAGGGACATAAAGCTCAAAATTATAGAGATTATCTCTCAAAAAAATATGGTAAACAAAAACAACTTTTATCAGGAATTCATTATAACTTCTCATTTAAAGATGAATTTTTAGATCTTTTATATAAGGAATCAAAAATTTCTGATTTCAGTTTATTTAAAGATGATATCTATTTAAAAATTTCTAGAAACTTCTTTAAATATAGATGGATCCTCATATATTTATTTGGAGCTAATCCAAGTATCCATGGAACATATAGTAGAAAGTGTACTAGCTTATTAGAAAAAGTAGCTCCTGGTTCATATTCTTATCCTACAGGAAATTCATTTAGAAATGGAATGTGTGGATATAAAAACAATGAAGTATTTAATATCTCATATGATTCTAGAAAGGAATATGTAGAAGATATAAAAAAATTAGTTTCTCAAGGAAAATTAATCAGTGAAAAGGAATATTATAGTCCTATTAGATTAAAAGCTAAAGATAATAAAAATCTTTTAAAATCTATTGAAGAGGATGGAATTGAATATTTAGAAGTTAGATTATTAGATCTAAATCCTACTATAAAAACTGGAATTTCCATAGATCAACTATACTTTGTACACTTATTTTTATTGTTCTGTCTCTTTACAGATGAAGACAAATTAACACCTCAAGAGATATGGGAAGGAAATAAAAATCACGACCTTGTAGCTCACTATGGAAGAAAAGTAAATTTAGAACTATTTAGTGATGGAAATTTTAAATTTTTAAAAGATCTAGGATTAGATATGATCTCTAAGATTGAAAATATGATAGAAGATCTAGGGATCTCTAATTTAAACTATACAAACACCCTTAGGGAAGCTGTAGAATCTTTTCATGATACTAATCTTCTTATCTCTAGTAAGATAGAACAGGGAATTAGAGAAAAAGGATTCATAGATTTCAATTTAGATCTAGCTAAAAAATATTATGAAAAAAGTAAGATCGATAGTTTTGCCCTAAGGGGATATGAAGATCTAGAACTTTCCACTCAAATTCTACTGAAAGATGCTATTAAAAGGGGAATAAAATTTGAGATCTTAGATAGAAAAGAAAATTTTATCTCCCTTACTAAGGGTAAAAAAACAGAATATATAGTCCAAGCTACAAAAACTTCCTTAGATTCATATAGTACAGTTTTAATTATGGAAAATAAATTAGTAACAAAAAAAGTATTGGAAAAAAATAAGATAAAGGTTCCTAAGGGAGGATATTATACAAACTCACAAGATGCCATAGATGATTTCTATAAATATCAAGGGACTAAGACAGTAGTAAAACCAAACTCCACTAATTTTGGACTTGGAATCACTATTTTACCTAAAGAATTTACTCTAAAAAATTATGAAGATGCTTTAAGATTTGCCTTTAGCGAAGATGATTCTGTCTTGGTAGAGGAATTTATAGAGGGAAAGGAATATAGAATTTTTGTCTTAAAAGATAAAGTTGTAGGGATCTTACATAGAGTTCCAGCAAATGTTTTAGGCGATGGGAAAAATACTATAAAAAAATTAGTAGAGGAAAAAAATAAAGATGTTTTACGAGGAACAGGTTATAAAAAACCCCTTCAAAAAATATTTTTAAAGGAAGCTGAAAAAACATTTTTAGCTAATCAGAATTTAGATTTTGATTATATACCAAAAAAAGATGAAACAATATATCTCAGAGAAAATTCAAATATTAGTACAGGAGGGGACAGTATTGATTTTACCGATGATATTCTAGATGAGTATAAACAGATCGCAATAGACTCAGCTAAAGCTGCTGACGCAACTATCTGTGGTGTAGATATGATGATAAAGAATATCAAAGAACTTCCAAATGAAACAAACCATGGAATAATAGAGATAAACTTTAATCCTGCTATCCATATTCATTGTTATCCATACAAGGGAAAGAATAGAGATCTAGGTAATAAAATTTTAGATAGTTTGGGATTTTAAAAATTAAATAAATAAAAAAAGATTTGAGATGTATATTTCTCAAATCTTTTTTTTATTTATTATAATATAAAATTCTTAAATCTTTATCATCAATTAAACAAATTTTCACGAAGAAAAGTCTTCCTTGAAATAATAGTATTATTTTAAATTACTGTAATTTTGGCATAAAATAAGGCCACTGAGTACCCTCTTAAGGCTATTTCTGATACCACTAAAGCTACTTTTGAGCATTTTCATTTTTTCACCTCTGAGTCCCAATAATACCAAGGGTTAGAAGGCTTTATTCTAGGGGGTGGATATCCTTTAAATGTATAAACACAAGGGAAAGTTTTTAGAAGACCCTTAGAAAGCAAATAAGAGGGGGTATTTAAAAAAGTTCAAAATTTATGGATAGAAAAATTATAAAGAAGAAAGAAAAAACAAAAGAACTAGTCACGAATGACACGAATAGATACGAAGAAAGAAAAAAAAAGACTTCTGTGTTGTAGCAGTATAATCTTTTAAATTCGAGCAATTAGTGACAAAAAAAGGTTTTAGATTTAATATTTTAAAATTATAGAAAAAACATAGTCACAAATTACACGAACTAACACGAAGAAAAGTCTTCCTTGAAATAATAGCATTATTTTAAATTACTGTAATTTTGGCATAAAATAAGGCCACTGAGTAACCTCTTAAGGCTATTTCTGATACCACTAAAGCTACTTTTGAGCATTTTCATTTTTTCACCTCTGAGTCCCAATAATACCAAGGGTTAGAAGGCTTTATTCTAGGGGGTGGATCTCTCTACAACATATAAATACAAGGGAGACTTTTTAGAGGGGGCTTAGAAGGCAAATGAGAGAGGATAAAAAAAAGGATATAATAAAAAATTAAATCTTTGTCACCAATTACACAAATTTTCATGAATATATATTCTTTTTTGAAATAATAAAGTTATTATAAATTACTGTAATTTCACTATGATTTTAGGGTAAAATAAGGCCACTAAAAAGACCTTTAGTCCATGTTGTGGACCTTTAGTCTTTTTTATGGTCTAAGTTATTTTTCGCCCCTCAACCCCAATATTTTCAATGGTTAGAAGGCTTTATTCTAGGGGGTAGATTTCTCCACAACGTATAAATACAAGGGGAAGTTTTTTGAGGGGGCTTAGAAGGCAAATGAAAAAGAAAAAAAGGAGCTGAGATTTATATCAGATCCTTTTTATGTTTAACTTAATATTCTATCCACTCTTTTCCTTCTGTACTATACTTATAACCCGTTCCTTGGCTTGATTCTTCATCAAATTTAACTGTCAAATCATCATTATCTGATTCAATCAATAATTCTATATTTCCTCCATACTTCATTTCTCCTCCAGTTTCTGCTGTTCTACTTCCACCTATTTTAGCAGTAATAGAACTTCCACTCGTATCTATTACTTTTTGTGATGCGTCATCCAATTTTGCAACTATTGCTCCCATAGTTGGAGCAGTTATACTTCCATCATCTGAATCTCTTATCATTGAATCAATAAACAATACTGATCCTGCCGTTCTTGCCGCTCCTAATAATGCAATTGCCTTAGCATCTTTAGCTTTAGCTAACTGCTCTCTTAACTTTGGTGCTAATGTTGTTGCAAGTATTCCGATTATTGCGATTACTACTAATAATTCAATTAGAGTGAATCCTTTTTTTAATCTCTTCATATTCGTTCCTCCTATTAATTACGTTACTTATTTTTGTTTCCTATTATAACATATTAACTAAAAAATAAAAATTCCTTTTTTTTTATTAATTTTTTTACTAAAATTTTTATTACTCTTATATTTTATATGATATTAAAGTGTTATGTCAAGTTTATTAGCCTTTATTAGTAAAAATTAATTTAAAGTACTATTTTATAATGTATATTTTTCTTATTTATTATTAATTTTTATAAAAAGTATCTTAAAAAATAATTCCAACTAAATTTTTATTAAAAAAATAATTTTAATATATTTTTAATTTTTTTCCATATATTTTTTAATTTTTCTTATACCTATCTCTTTGTATTTTTCATCTTTAGAGTTTAAGAGGATCCCCCAATATTTAAAAGCTTTCTCTAAATCTTTTCTATTTCCTTGTTTCTTATACCTTCTTTCATAGAGATAAGCTACCATATTTGTTAAAAGATCATCTCTAGTTTCATTGACTACCTTTTCAAAATTTATAAGTAATCCATCCATATTATTTTTAGAAGCTGCCATCATCCCTGCAAAATAATTTTTTAGAATTGAATTATCTGGATTATACTCTATCCCCTTCTCATATATCTCTGTGGCCAAATCAAATCTTTTATAGATCTTAATAAGTCCTAAGATACTTCCACTAAAATTATAGTTTGTAATAAAATAAGGATCTAAATATGATATCTTATCGGAGTTGTTTTTTATTTTTTTTATTACTATCTCAGGATCTCCTCCCTCTCCTACAGATAATATTTGATCGATCCATATAAATGCTGTTCCGACTTTTTTCATCCCCATAATTTTTAAAAGAAGGGTATTTTGATTCATTCCATCTGTACCCTTATATCCACTTTTTAATAAGATATCTTCATCTACCTTGAGATACGGATTTAAAAAAAATAACAAAGCCAAACAACTGAGGACTATATATATTTTACTGTCTTTAATCAATAATATCACACCCTTTTTTCATCTATAATCTTTTCTTTTGAAAAACTATATTAGTAGCAGTTATAACACAAGTTATATAGATAAAAACATATCCAAAGATCAATAAATAATTTGTATCTGTTGTTATTAGATGATCCCTATAATTTAATAGATTAAATTTTGGTAAAATAATATATAACAGATCTAATATCCATTGAAATAAACTTCCAGTTAATTTTTCTGAGATAGCTTTTATCTCCATAACTCCATGTCCTAAAATATACGTAAACAAAGTAAAGATTGTAGAGGTCACAGTAGAATCTGAGATTATAGAAAAAAATATTCCTAAACTACTAAGGATAGATAGTTTTAATCCTATAAAAAATAAAGCTCGTATATACCACCAGTCAAACTCTCCTTTGGTATATAAGATTATCCCTAATATTCCCCCCATAACAAATACATTACAAAATACAGAATAGATTATCCCTAAGTTTATTCCTATAATATATTTAGATTTAGTCACAGCTTTGGTAAGAACCAGATATATAGATTTTTCTGTCACAGCTTTTATCACATAGGTAGAAGATATATATACTGTTATAAGCATTATCAAAAATTCCGTAAAAAATAGTCCACTGTCTCGAATAACTCTTCCCCCTTCGTAGAGGGCTACCTTATCTAATAAAGTTGTAAAAAATATAGATAAAACTCCAAAATATAAGATCCCATTAAACACCTTATTAGATATATTTTCCTTTAATGTATACTTTCCAATAGTCAGTATTTTTTTCATTTTTTTCTCCTTTCTTTAATAGGATTTTTTTATTAATTAGTTCGTAGTTCAATCATTGTTTTTATAAAATAATCTTTCAATAAAAAATTATCCTGTTTTAATTCAATTTTTTTCATATCTAATACTTCTACTAACTTTCCTTTATTTATTATAGCTACCTTATCTGCTATATTAGCTACATCTTCTAGTATATGGGTATTAAAAAATATTGTAGTTCCCTTAGATTTTAATTCTAATATTATTTCTATTACCATTTCACGGGCTAGAGGATCTAACCCAGACATAGGCTCATCTAAAAATAATAACTTAGGATCGTTTAATATTGCTTGTGCTATCCCAACTTTTTGAAGCATCCCCTTGGAAAATTTTTCTAGTCTATCTTTTTTCCTAGAGATCAAATCTAATTTCGTTAATATTATATCTATTTTTTTATCTAATTTATTTTTAGGAATATTATAGAGTTCCCCGTAATATCTCATTAGATCTATGAGTTTCATACTCTTTGGATAATAAGAAATTTCCGGAAGATAACCTACCTTTTCAAAATCTTTTCCCCTTAATCCCTTTTTTCCAAATACCTCTATCTCACCTTTATCTGGTTTCATAAGTCCTAGGATACATTTTAATGTACTGGTCTTTCCAGATCCATTTAAACCTATTATAGAAAAAATATTTCCTTCCTCTACATCAAAGGAGATATTTTCTATCCCTATACTTTTATTTGATCCCTTCATCTTTTTAAATATATCTCTTTCCTTATAATCTAAAGATATATCTTTTACAGAAATAATTTTTTTCATCTTAATTAACCCCTTTTCGTCATAATACATATTTTGACATAAACTATCGCAATATTCTATGTTTACGACAGTAAACTAATAGTATATTGGTGATGCCCACATCGGGTAAGGTCTGACTTTAAAATAACGACAAAACCTGACTTCTTTTTTTTCATTTGTGTAAATTTGTGTAATTCGTGACTATTTTTTTTATCTTTTAATTATAATTTTTTTACTTTTTTTCATATTATCCCACCACATCAGACATCTTAAATAATGGAAGGAACATGGCTATAATTAAAATTCCTACCCCTACTGCCATAAATAAAATTATTAAAGGTTCAAATGCAGCAAGTAAATTTCTAACTGCTTCCTCAAGTTCCATCTCAGTAAAATCTGCTACTTTTTCTAAAATTTCAGATAGTTGTCCACTTTCCTCCCCAACTTCTATCATATCTGTTACCATAGCTGGAAATTGTCCACTATCTGCTAGTGGCTTATATATACTAGCTCCATCTCTTATACTATCTTTGGCTCCTAATATCGCTTCTGCAATCAATGTATTTCCTACAATCTCCGCAGCTATATCAAAAGACATAAGGATAGTTACTCCACTATTTAGAAGAGTAGACATAGTTCTTGTAAATCTAGCCATAGCTGTTTTTCTAACAAATGGTCCTAGGAGGGGCATCTTCAATAATATAATATCAAAATATCTTTTTCCTTTAGGTTTTCCTATGATTTTTTTCATACCATAAAAAATTCCTACTACTCCTGCAAAGAATAGATACCAATATTTAGAAGCAATCTCACTGGCTCTCATAACCATTCTAGTAAGTAGCGGCATCTCAACTCCTGTTCCTTCAAATAACAACATAAATTTTGGAATTATAAAAGCTAACATGAAAAACATTACAACCATAGCTGTAAAAAATACTACAGATGGATAGATCATAGCTCCCTTTACCTTTCCTTTTATCTCCTCAGATTTTTCTAAAGATGTAGCTACCTTCATAAGTACTACATCTAACATCCCTGAAGCTTCTCCTGCTTTTACCATACTTACATATAATTTATCAAAATATTTAGGATGTTTTGATAGACACGCTGCTAAAGGCATCCCTGAACTTATCTCTTCTTTTATTTGACTTACAACCTCTTTCAATTTAGGATTTTGAATCTGAGATTCTAAAATTTCAAAACATCTGATAAGTCCTACCCCTGCATTTATCATGGTAGATAATCCCCTTGTAAAAACTGCTATATCTTTAGCTTTTACCCTTTGGAACATCCCTCCTTTTTTACTAAGTTTACTTTTTTTACTAGCTTTTACTAAGATTAATTTTTCTTGTCTCAATAATTTTTTTAATTCTACAGGAGAACTAGCTTCCATCTCTCCATCTGTTTTTTTACCATGACTATCTAGGGCAATATATTTATATAACATAATCCACACTCCAACCTATTTTTTTATGATAAAGTAACTCTCATCACCTCGTCTAAACTAGTTACTCCTAATATTGCTTTTTTTATTCCTGAATCTCTTAGAGTATCCATCCCTTTTTTTATTGCTAGATCTTTTATCTCTATACTAGTTGTAGTTTCAGAGATAAGATTTTTCATCTCATCATCGACTTCTAATATCTCATATATAACACTTCTTCCCTTATAACCTGTGTTATTACATTTTGAACAACCAGCTCCTATTTTAAAATCTACATCTCTATAATCATCTTTATTTATACCCATAGCTAATAATTTTTTATTTGCTTCATCATCTGTTTCTATACAATGAGGACAAATTTTTCTAACTAATCTTTGAGCTATAATCATAGATACAGAAGCAGAGATCAAAAATGCTTCTACACCCATATTTAATAATCTATGGATTGTTGCAGAGGAATCATTTGTATGAAGAGTTGATAAAACTAGATGTCCTGTCAAAGCTGCTTTAATAGAGATCTCTGCAGTTTCTCCATCTCTTATCTCCCCTACCATTATGATATCTGGATCTTGTCTCAAAAAACTTCTAAGAGTAGCAGCAAAGGTTAATCCTATATCTGGTCTACATTGTACTTGATTTATTCCTTCTAATTCATATTCTACTGGATCTTCTGCTGTGGATATGTTTACATGTTCCTCATTTAATTTATCTAATATAGAATATAAAGTTGTAGATTTTCCAGATCCAGTAGGCCCTGTCACTAATATAATTCCATATGGATCTTTAATTATTCTATTTATTGTTTTTAATGCTTTTTCATCATAACCTAAACTAGCCAGATCTAATTGAACAGATCCCCTATCTAATATCCTCATTACTACCTTTTCTCCATGGATAGTTTTTAGAGTTGACACACGAAAATCAACTTGTCTATCACCCATTTTTATCCTAAATCTTCCATCTTGTGGGAGTCTTTTTTCCGATATATCTAGATCACACATAATTTTTATCCTAGATACTATTGCATTCATAATATGTTTAGGCATTTTTTTTACAGTTATTAACAGCCCGTCTAATCTATATCTTATCCTTATCTCTTTTTCATAAGGTTCTATATGGATATCACTGGCTTGCAATTTTACAGCTTTTACTATTATAGCATTTACACCTTTTACTACAGGTGCACTATCAGAACCCAAACTAGTAACTATATCTTCATCTTTACTGATATCCTCAATCTCTATATCTTCCTCTGCAAATTTATTTAATTCCTCTAAGACACTATCTGTTTGAGTCTCTGTTTTCAAATCTTTTTTATGAATATACCTTTCTAAATACTCAATTATATTAGTTTTCATTGCAAGTACTGGTTTAATAATCATATTGGTTTTCATTTGTAGTTCATCTATTAGAAATGTATCTTTTGGATTTTCCATGGCTATCATGAGTTTTTTTCCATTTATTCGTAAGGGAAGAACAACTTTTTCTCTCATATATCCTTCCGGCAAGATTGATAACACATCTAATTTTAAATCTTTTTCATCTATGACTTTTACCTTTACTCTATTTTGTTCTCCTAAGGCATCTAACATATTTTCCCCATCTAAATAACCCATCTTTATGAGAATTTCACCTAATTTTTCTTTAGTTTTTTTCTGTTCTTCCAATGCTTCTTCTAAGGAAGCTCTTGTTATTAGATTTTTTTCTACCAGAATTTCTCCGATCCCTTGCCTTCTTTTCACTACTACCATAATTGTCCCCTCTGTTAAAGTCATTACTTACTTTTATATCTTATATAATATATTATAATTGTCTTTTTTTCTACCCCTCACCTATAATTAACTTAATTTTCTAAATTATAATTTTATTTTTATTTTTTATTCACTATTTCTATCTAAGATACTCTCTAATATAAGTTTACTATCACTTCCTTCACCGATTATCCTTATCTTACTTTCCCTTTGTTTTGTTTGATTTTCAACTGTAGCTTTAATCCCTAAAGATTTTGTGGGTATAAAATAAATTTTTGAAAAAATTTTTTCATGTCCCAATCTATCCCAAACTGTAATTTTTAAATCTCCGCGACTTCCTCCATTAAATTTAGAAGTATCTATCTCTATCGTATTATCTATAGACTTACCTTGTATTGTAGAAAAACTATTTCCATTAAGACCATTTGAATTTTTCCCACTATTACCTGAATCTACTATTTTTCCTCCTATAGTAAAGACATAACTATATCCATCTATTCCAACTAATTCTTTAAATAAAGATAGATCTATCTCGATCTTTTCTTCTACTATATCTCCAATGATTTTATCTTGTAGATAGGAAGTATTCACCCTGGTATCTAATATAAATTTAAATTTTACATCATCTCCCTCGACTCCCGATATACTTATTGGAGTAACTAAAATAACATTCATAGAATCTATTAGAAATTTATTATATCTGTCATCTATCTTGATCTCATTTGTAGAAGTTTCTAAAATATCAAGTAATAGATCTATATTTTTGTTTATATATATTTTTAAATATCTTATATCTGCACCTGTTCCATAAATTTTAGCAAATATAACCGGATTTATTGTTAATGAACCAGGTCCTCCCTTAGTGAACTTATATATCTCTCCATTATAGTTCACACTCAGATCTTTATCCCCAACTCTTTGAGTAGTTATATTTTCTCGACTTTTCACCTCTTCATAAACTTTCAAAGTCACATCTTTTGGTTTACTATTGTTTAGGGTAAGTATTTCTTTTCTTATTATTTCATTTCCTGCTTTATCTTCTCCCTTTATATAAAATTCTATATCTCTTTCAATTTTACTAGGATCTTTTATTACAAAGTTATAAGTAACAGTATAAGTATCGATTAAACTTGTGTCTTCAGACCTTTTTATAGTTCCTACTAAGGAATCTATCATATCTAGATCTTCTATTTCTAATAAATATCCGCCTTTTTCTTTTTCCCCAATCTCTTGTAGATACAAATTAAAATCTTTTATATCAAACGAAACTTCTATCTGATCTTTATCTTTTACATAGGTAACATTACTATTATCTACACTGTTAACCTTATATTTTTTCATAAATGTTTTATTTATTATAGATACATTAGATATCTCTGGAGCTATTGTATCTACCACAATAGTAGTTTTAGCTAATGGAGTCTTATCATAATTTAGATCTAATATCTTATCAAAATTATTTTCACAGTAATCATCTATACTAATTAACTTACCACTCTTACTCATCCCATAGACCTTACCTATATATTCTCCATCTGTTTTATGTTTTTGATCTATCTCAATCTCTCCATCTGTTTCTTTTATTCCTCCTGTATAAAATCCTTTAGGAGAATAGTGATAAAAAGTTGAAACTCCATAATAACTATTATTTAAATCTAGATCAGCTTTTGTTTTATTATATTTAAAGGCCAATATTCCACTCAGATATCGATCATCTACCTTACTTAGTTCTATATTATAATTTTCATTGACATAATATTTTCCATCTGATAGATGAACAGCTATAGGATCATCATTTTTATCTAATATTGATATCTCAGGTACTATCTCTGTATTATCAATCTTTAATATATCAAATTTTTGATCTCCTATATTTCCATAATTATCCTCCATAGTATTTCTAATACTTATAGTTTCGCAACTATCCTTTATTTTTATTTTTTCCCATCTAACTTTAAATTTATGTTTTCCTTCTTTTTCTATTATAGGTATCCCCCATCCTATATTTCCTATATTTCTATAGATATTATTTTTATTTAAATTTTTATCTTCCACTGTTAAAGTTATATCTATTAGATCTCCTGTTTTTACACAACTTCCTGAATAATTTAAAATAGAACTAAATTTTGTGCTATTATCTATACTATATCCAGAATAATTATCTATCTCTGTATCTGTAAATAATTTATTACCATCTACTCTAACCATAGATTTAAAAAACTCTTTCAATGTTGTGTTTACTAATTTTATCTCGGTTATCATAGGAGGTGTTAGATCTATTTCAACATCTTCTAAGATCTTAGTTTCGGTAAATAGATCGTTAGTTGCTGTAGCTTCTAAATTAATATATTCTATAGGTATCTCATCTAACTTCCCATCTCTTATTATATCCATCTCTTTATCGGTTAAAACAACTTTAAATTCATACCATCCATCTTCACCCAAACTCATATCTATACTATCTTTATTTCTATTAAATAATAAGGTCCCATCAGTTTTTAATATATTTAAATTATAATCTTTAATTATATCTTGGATGATTATATCTTCTCCATCACCATTAGTTTCATAGTATCTAGATCTAGCTAAAAATTTTATAACTCCCCTTTTATCTACTATATTTAATTTAGGACAACTTCCAACTGGATCTTTGAACTCTACAACTATTTTTTTTCCTTGAACAGTGTATTGTCTATCCTCTATCTTAGCTTTTTTATTATCTATAGGATCATCTAAATTTTTTACTACTTTATCCATAGGAACATAATTTTTTCCATCAATTCCAACTAGATCTATCAATTTAAAATCTACTGTTCTTGTAGTTCCATCATATTTATTAAATGGTGTAATATAAGATAATCTCCATCTTTGAACAATTCCTATATTATTTATAGATTCTAATAAGGCCCCCCTTACATTTTCACCATCTTGTCCCATCTCATACATAAAAAAATTATTTTCCGTATTATAAAGTTTAAAATCAGTATGATATACGTCGGCTCTATCTGATGGATCTATCCCTAATATAGGTA
Source organism: Fusobacteriaceae bacterium UBA2433 (assembly GCA_002342785.1). GTDB lineage: Bacteria > Fusobacteriota > Fusobacteriia > Fusobacteriales > Fusobacteriaceae > Psychrilyobacter. Next base: position 28,580 of record DDQV01000122.1, read on the forward strand.
TTTCACGATCATCCCACTCCTCCCAATAACTATTATTTTTATTTATTCCCCAAGAATATTTATATCCTAGATTTGGTACTCCTTCATCTTTATATCTTGTTAAAATCAAATTTGTATCTATAGCTGTATTTCCCCTTCTTTTAACATGAAATAATCCTACTAACTTTATATTATTAGCCATCCCATTATATGTAAAATTTAGTTTGGAATATAATTTTTCTAACACATTCTCATGATCATATCCAATAGATTCTAAAGTATTTTTTCCAAACTTATCTCTCGTATCCATATTTTCATCTGTCAAAAATATTATCATTTTTTCCGACGGTATATCTCCATCATTACTTTCATCTGTTATATTCCCTGAAGAGTCTAAATATCTTCCATTAGCACGAATTTTTTTTATAGCATAATGAATTCCCCAAGCACTATTTTCTTGACCATGTAAATATCCTAATTCTGTTTTTATATTACTAAATGCATCTATCAATTCGTCTAACTCTTTTTCTTTTTTATTTTCATAATTTACTTGCCCTAGGGTAGATCCATCAAACCATTTTTCCTTGTAGATTGCCATATAATTATCATTCTCATAACTATATATTTTTTCATTCCAATCTCCTATTCTATCACTTGTTTGCTCTGGTCCAAAGGTAATCAAATTATATTTTACATCAAATCCCTTGCTATAGAGTTTCTCACCAAAAACTCTTAATCCATCTTTTATAGCATCTACTTTTTGTTGCATATACTTTGAGTTATCAATTACAAATACTATATCGAGGGGAAATAAAATATTTTTTTTAGTCGATTCCTTTAATATTATTTTTTTATCTTCTTCTATACCTTTTTTTTCTTCTGTTTCCTCATTTTTCTCAGCTATCTTGGAATTTGGTAAAAGATTTGACCTAAGGTTATCTGTAGTTAATTTTATCTTTCTTTCCATCTTAGTCATAAAATCTATATCTACTTGAATCCCTTCATTACTAGTAGAAGTAGTTATACAATCTATCTTATAGATATTATTTTCCTTATCAAATTTCTCACTATCTATATTTTCTGTATCTATATAAAATGAATCATAATCTTCATTTGTAATAATCTTATAGTTTCCATCATGACCGTTTTTTACTGTATAAAGTTGAATCATATATTCTCCTATGGGTAATCCTTTTATCTCTATATTTTTATTGGAATATTTATACGATATTATCGTATTTAAAAATTTTAATTCTTTATCTACCCTAGGATCTATAATTATATCTATATAATCTTTATTGTAACAACTATCTGTATCTTCCAAAAGAAAAGCTTTCATCTTCAAAGTTCCCACACTAATTTCTTCATCTCCTATAACTATCATCTTTTCATCATTTAAATTATTTATAGGATTGATATTTCTATATGGATTCCAAGAATATTTAGGAAGCTCTGCTGTATATATCTTTTTTTCTACCATATAATCTAAATTTTCCATTATTTCTTTACCTTTAGGTTTCTTTAAAATTCTAAATATAATTTTATCATAGTTTAATATTACTCCATTTGTATTTTGAAATCCTTCACTTCAGCTATACACAACCTTATTTTTAATATTTTCAACTTGTTCTAACCCCTGCCCCATATCATCTGTATAAAATTCTAATTTAAAATTGTTATCACCTATTAATTCACCCTTAGTTTCTGAAATAATTTTTTCTATCATTATTCCTTCTACATCTTCATCTACTAAATATCTCCACCTATTATTATAAAATCTAAATCTATTTATAAACTTATAATCTCCTCCTGACAAATATCCTTTTAATGTTGTTTCATAATCTACAGATTTTATCTGTCGATATCCACATCTTTCTGGAGTTAATATCCTATCTTTTATTTGATAGCTTTGATCTTTCAGCTGATAATCTTTCCTTTTTCCTGAACTATCTAAAGATTCAAAAATTATCCACTGCTTAGGATATTCGTCATATTTTTCCTCTATGGTAGGTTCAATATATATTCCAACTTGTTGTTGTTTTATAAGATCCTTTCCCTCTATCTCAAATGAAACTTCCCTTTGATCTCCTTTTTTTTCTATAAAATCACTTTCATAACTTCCTTCCCATCTATATACATATTTTTTATTATTTTCATCTATTGTTATTTGGTCATCTACAACTTTATAATTAGTTCTACCTATATTTATACAAGTTCCACTGAGACTAATAGGAGTAGATATAATTATATCTGAAACTGTATTTACAGGTATCTTTCTTTTTTCAGTTATATTTTTTAATTTTATTTGAGGTAATTTTTTTGAAGTCAGAGTTATTATATTTAGTTTTATATCTTTATAGTTAGATATATCTATATCTTCTAACCATCCTATATTTTCAACCTCTATAGAACTTTGATTTTTTCCATAAAAAGTCAGAGTACTTTCATGGGTAACTACTACATAGTTTCCAATATTATTATTATTTTTATATCTAAGGGTATATAGATCTAAATTATAAGATCTTTTATCTTCTAATCCAATAAGTTCAAACTTACCATCTATATATCTTCCTGTTATTCCATCTTTAACTATTTTTTGCTGAATTTTATTATCTTCAAATACAAAATCTATATAATCATCTTTTTCATAAAAATTTTTTAAATTATCTTTCTCTTCTATTTTTTTTATAGGACGAATTTCATTTATTTTTTCCCCTAAATAGAGTCTATAGACCACCTCTTGATATTTGTATGCTATAAGATGCTCTAACTTATATTCATCATCATAGAAAAAAGTATTTTTAGAATTTTCAAGATCTTCTTCCCTAAAATTAGTTATAGAAGAAGGCACAACATAACTTTCATCTATCATTTTTTTATATGTTGGGATATCTTTTCTATCATCTATTTTTGTTAAACTAAAAGTAGATTCTTTTGGTTTTTCTTTATTTTTTTTTAATTTGAATTCCACCATAGGCCTATTAATACCTTCATATCTATAACGTTTATTTTCAATCTTACTAAATTCAGATTTATCATAAGTAGAATCTGAATTTAAAAATTCTTTTAAACTCATATCTCCTATTTCAATTGAAAATACAGAATGTTCATTTTCTAAATCTAATCCATCTATAATATACTGATCAGATTTAACTAAGTTATCTTTAGCTATCTGAGAATATATATATTGATCACTAGAAAATATTACAACACTTAAAAATAAAAATAAAAACAATACCCACAAACCCTTCATAATTTAAAACCCCCTCATAAACTTTTATTATCTCTATACTATCCTTTTTTTTATTTCCTTTTCGTTATAAAATAAATAGACTAGAAACATATTTTATGTTTCTAGTCTATAAACTATAATTTTATTTATTTTTATCTATCTTTTAATCTTCATTACTTCCATCTATACTATTTTCTATACTAAACTTACTATCATCTGTATCTCCAAATATATTTACTTTACTCTTTCTCTGTTTTGCTTCATCTTCTATTGTTGATGTTATTCCAGTAGGCTTAGTAGGAATAAAATAAGTTTTATCAAAAGTTTTTTCATTTCCTAATCTATCATAGACAGTAAAAGATAAAGTTCCTTTTGCTCCCCCTATAAAATCAGAAGTATCAATTATCTTAATTCCACTTATAGAATTACCACTAATAGTAGTAGATGTTTTTCCTTCTAAGTCACTTTCAACAACTTTTTCAGAAGTTTTTCCTTCTACAGTAAAGATATATTCATATCCTTCTACACCTGATAGCTCCTCTATCTTAGAAAGATCTATCTCAACATTTTTACCATTCATACTTCCTATTATTTCATTATTTAAATAAGAGGTATTTACCTTAGTATCCACTACAAATTTAAATTCTTTAGGATTTCCCTCTACACTTGATACATTTATAGGAGTAACCCTTACTTCATTAACTCCTTCACCAAAACCAAAAGTAACTTCTATTACTTTTTCCTCGTCACCACCTGATACTTTTATAATTTTTTCCCCTTCTATCCTTCCATCTTTACCTATTGTTTGTATCTTTAATTTTCCTATCTTTTCATCTTCAGAACTACTCGATGGAATAGTCACATAGATCCCTGGATTTGGGTTATTTGATCCCAACCCTCCCTTAGTAAATTTATATCCATCTTCTATTATATTTGATTTTTCCTTTTGATAAAGTTCTTCATAGGTATTTATCTTAATATCCCTTGGTATACTTATAGTAACTTCTTTTGTTGTTTCATTTCCAGCCTTATCTACAACTACTATTGTAACCTTTACTGACCCACCATCTTTTAAATCACTTCTTTTAACTTTTAATGAATAAATTATAGGGTTTGAACTATCATTAAAGGTTCCAATCTCTTCATTGTTTTTCCCTAATAATTTGTGTCCCCCTTGTCCTTCTATAAACTCATTATTATTATAATTAAAATCTTCTATCTTAAAAGATAGATCAAAGTAATAATAATTTTCAATATCCTGATCTGAACTTTCAATTGATTCTTTTATTGGTAAACTAATAATTCTAGGAGCTATTGTGTCTACCCTAATTACAATATTTTCTCCACCTAAATTATCCCCCATTATTGTTTTGAAATCATTACTAGAATAATCTGTAATATCTTTTAATTTACCACTAATATTCATTCCATAAATTTTAGATCTATATTCTCCATCTGTCAAATGACTATCAGAGGTATCTATACTTACAGGAATAACACTACCTTCCTCTCCTCCTAAGTAAACATTTTCATCTCCATCTAACTTATAATAATATTCTGAATCTCCATAATATATTTTATTGCCATCTTCATCTGTTTTTGAATCTGCTTTAGTTTTATCATAATTTAATATTCCTATTCCAGCTAATAGATCTTTATTAGTAGTCCCTAAATCAATACTATAGTTGGAATTTACATAGTATATCTCTTCTATAGGTTCTATATCTTTTACTGTTGGAACTACTTCTATATCATTATTATCTACATTTAAAATTTTTCCCTCTTGAGAAGCTTCAATTTCATATTCATTTTTAATATTATTAATTACTTTTATTTCAGAATCTGAAACACTTATTTCATACCAAGTAACTTTAAATTTATTTGTTTCATCTTCTGAATCTGATGAAATCTCTATTATACTTGGTTTTATATCTATAAGATCACTACCTTGATAAATTTTTATCCCCTTTAAAATATTATTTTGATAAAGATTTTTTCCCTCTACTATTAATTCAATAGATATTTTATCTCCAGATTTTCCAGTACTTCCAGTTGTCGGCAGACCAAAACTTTCCTCTACTTCATGATCATATCCTGAATATTTCAATATATCATCGGAAGAAAAAGTTTTATCTTTATCTAGTGAATACATTGTATCTAAAAAATTAAAGAGAGTTTTATTTACTAGAGTTACATCTGTAATTAAGGGAGTAGATAGATCTACTATTACATCTGTTAATATCTCTGTTTTGTTAAATAAATCAGTGACTATAGTCGCTTCTAAATTAATTTTTTCTGTTGATTTTACAGTTGTTGATTCTTTTAGTATATCCATCTCTTCATCTGTTAATATAGCCTTAAATTCATACCAACCTTGATCTCCAAATGTATCGGTCAAAGTATCTGTTGAATCAGATAGTTCTTTTAACTTAGTGTTACTGATTTTTAACTCTATCCCCTCATCATTTGTTCCACTCAATAATTTTTTTAATCCTAGGTCTCCTAATTTTATCCTATATATATTTTCTTCAGATTTTTCAAAATCTGTATTCCCTAAAAATTCATCCAATAAATCAGATGTTTCAGAACTATTATTAAGTTCATACCAAGTATCAGATCTATCAGATACAATTGCTTTAAATTTATCTTTTTCAATATTAATATTAGTTTTATCTACTATTAAATTTAATGTTGTAGAAGATTTTGTAGTATTCCCACTAATAATAGCTTCTTTTTCAAAATTTGTTAATTCTACTTTATAGTTTTGATCTTCATCTATAGTATATCTCGCCTTATCAATATATTCTAAGATATCTACATTAGAGTTATTTGTAATTGTTACATCAGATTTCACCCTTCCTGCTAAAGCTTGAGAGATTAAATTTTTAGTAACTCTATTTTCTAGCCAACCTTCATCAGATAAACTCATCGTAATATTCTTTGGACTAAATAAAAAGTTATTATTACTATCTAATACATCTAACTTATATTCATTTATCATTTTTTCTACAACAATAGGTTTATTATCTTCATCGAATTCATTATACCTTGCTTTCCCTCTAAAAGTTATTCTGCCATTACCCTCTACTAAATTTAATTTTAAATTATCTACACTTGGATCTTTAAATTCTAACGCTAACTTTTCTTCCTTTACTGTATATTGTTTATCCTCAACTTCATTTAAATTTTTTATCTCTCTAGTAATATTAATTTTATCTTTTCCTATAAGATTTACTAGTTCAAAATCAATAGTTCTAGTTGTACCGTCATACTCATTGAATGGTGTCAAATAAGACAGCTCCCACCTTTGAATAATTCCTAAGTTGTTCATAGATAAAGTTAAAGCTTTACTTACATGCTGTCCTTCATTACCCATCTCATACATGAAGAAGTTATTAGCAGTATTATAGTATTTAAAATCTGTATGGTAAATCTCTTTTTCATCAGAGGGGTATTCACCTAATATAGGGACTTCGTTGTCATCATATTCTGTCCAATAATTACTGTTATCTCTTTTTCCATTGGTATAATAATATTCTAAAGTTAAATCTCCATAATTAGAATCTGGTTTTATCTTAATCTTTTCATATTTTTTTAAATCCTTATCTATTGTTTTTTCAACAGTATTTCCCCTCTTCCTTACATGGAAAATACCATTTAGATCTATATTGTCTGGCATATCTTTAAAATTGCTATTCAATTTTGCATATAACTTTTCTAAAACATCCCCACTACTATAATTTCCACCTGGTATTTTAGAAACTCTATCACCATCCATATTCTCATCAGTCAAGAAAATTATCATCTTCTCTGATGGCATATATGCGTTTTGAGGTACAGCACCTGAGTTTCCTTTTTCAACTATCTCCCCTGAATAACTTAAATATCTTCCATTAGTTCTTAATTTATCTATAGCATAATGAAGACCCCAAGCACTATTTTCTTGATCGTAATCATAACCCCATAGAGCATTTATATTATCAAATGCATCTATTAACTCTTCTAAATCATTTTCACGAGATGAAGTTTCTCCTAACTTAGATCCATCAAACCATTTATCTTTATAAACTGCCATATAATCTCGATCATATAAAGTAACACTATTACGCCAGTCTCCTGTGGGGTATAGTTCTTTCTCTTTATTATAAAAATTATAGTTATAATAATAGTTATGATTTTGCTCTGGCCCAAAGGTAATTAAATTATATTTCACATCAAATCCCCTATCTAATAGTTCTTGTCCAAAAGCTGTTAATCCATTTTTTACTGCATCTATCTCCTCTTGCATAGAACCTGAATTATCTATAACAAAAACTATATCTAATGGAAATAAAAATCTTTTCATATCAGATCCTTTTAATGTTATATTTCCAGCTTCTCCTATCCCCTCTTTTTTTCCTGTACCTTCATTTATTTCTTCCATATTAAAACTACCAAATTTAAGATTTTCAACCTTTAAATCTATCTCCCTTTCCATCTTGGTAATGAAGTTTACATTTACTCGGATATCTCCCTTATCTTCTCCTATAGTTATAAAATCTATCTTATGTATATTGTTCTCTTTCTCAAATTCCTCACTGGCAATATCTGATATATCCATCTTAAATTCACTTTTATTTTCACGGGTGATAACTTTGTATCTTCCATCATGACCTCTTTTTATACTATAAAATTGAATAATATAATCATCTACCGGCAGCCCAACTATTCGAAGTTCATTGTTGGTTTGTTCATACGAAATTATTGCATTGTTAAATGTCATAGTTTTACTGGTAGTAGCTCCTAGAACTATATCCACATAATCTTGGTTATAAGTTTCTTCATTTATATTTCCGTATAAAAATGCTCCTAATTTTTTATTTCCCTCAACTGTTGGTTCAATTAAATTTATAGGATTACTATCTCTATAAGGATTCCAAGAATAATCTTTACTAGTACTTTTTTTAGTTACTCGAAATATAACCTTGTCATAACTAAGGATCTCTCCATTTGTATTCAGCGGACCTTCATTCCATCTATAGGTTACTTTATTTCCTATTTCATTTATTTTTTCTATACCGTCACCTTTATCATCTGTATAAAATATAAGTTCATCCTTATCTTCATCTTTTAAAATTCCTTTAGATTCGGTGATGGTTTTTTCAATTATTAAACCTTTCGAATTGCTCTCTTCTGGATATGCCCATAATCCATTGCTATAAACAAACTCTTTTATTAAACTATGGGTATTTTCACCTTTTAAATAATCATCTAAACTACTTGCATAACTTATAGTTTTTAATTGTTTATAACCCTTTCTTTCAGGACTTAATACTCTATCTTCAATATTATAATCTTGTTTTTTAAATCCTCTTGCAGGATTAAATTCAAACATCACCCATTGATAAGCGTCTCCCGTATCTAAGTTTACTGGAGTAGGTTCAATATATTTTCCTATTAAATCTTTATCTTTATAAGTTTCATCTAAAGTTGAATATCTTCTACTCCGAAAATTTATTTCTCTAATTTTTCCATTTTTTTGTTCAAACTCTGTCTCATAACTTCCTATCCATTTATAAACATATTTATTTTCATCATTAATATTTATTTGGTTATCTATAACTTCATATTCCTCTCCACCTATCCAAATTTTATTTAACTCAATCTTCTCAGTATTTATATATTTATAATTTTCTTTTTTTTCTTCTCCGTCTCTTGTTTCTATTAAATCTAAAATATCTAATTTTTTTAAATCTTCAGTCGTTATGGTTATCATATTTAATTTAATTTTTTTATACTCAGATATATCAATATCTTCAAGCCAAATAGGATCATCTAAAGAAGCTATGTTTTTTCCAATAAAATCCAAGCTTCCTTCATAAGTTACAGCCACATAATTTCCAGTTTCATTATTGTTTCTATATCTTAAAGTATAAAAATCTAAATTGTATTTTTTATTATCTTCTAATCCCATAATTTCAAATTTACCCTCTATAAATCTTGCTTTTATTCCATCTATTTCTAGTTCTTGTGTAGATTTATTATTTTCAAATACAAAATCTCTATAGTTATTACCACTTAAATCAAAATCATTTTCTTCAATATTTTTTATTGGACGTAGTTCATCGTGTTTAGATCCTGTGTATAACCTAAACAATACCTCTTGATGTTTATATGCTTTTATATGTTCTAATTCATATTTATCTTCAAAGGTAAATGTATTCTTAGATGATTCTAAATCCTGTTCTTTAAAATTAGATATAGGAACAGGTATCATATAATTTTCATTTATTTTATTTTTCAAAACATTATTTTCTTCAACTGTTAATTCAAATTTGCCCTTCTCAGGCTCACCAATATTTGAATCTATCTTAAATTCTATTATAGATTTAGGTTCACCCTCATATTTATATCTTTCTTTTTCTTCTGGGATGAATTTACCATCAACACCTATAATATCTGATCTCAATAATTCATCTAAGCTACCATCTTCATCAATTGTTTTTATAGTTTCTAATCTTTGGTAAAAATCTATTTTATATCTTCCAGACTCTTTTTCATATTTCAACAAGTTTTCCTTTATTATTTGTGAATAGATCCATTGTTTACTAGGTTTTGGAGTAGGATTTGGATTTATTATATTTTTTCCTTCGAAAATTAAACTACTTTCATAGGTAACAACCACATAGTTTCCAGTATTGTTATTATTTCTATATCTTAAAGTATAAAAATCTAAATTATAGGATTTATTACTTTCTAATCCAATAATTTCAAATTTACCCTCTATGAACCTACCCTTTATTCCATCTTTTTCTACCTCTTGTTCAGATTTATTATTTTCAAAAACAAAATCTATATAACTATTATTAGTCAAACTATTGTCTTCTATTTTTTTTATTGGTCTGAGTCCATATTTTCTATTTCCTGTATAAAGTCTAAAAACTACTTCTTGATATCCATAACCTGATTTATTTTCATCATCTTCATCATATGTAAATATATTTTTAGTAGGATCTGAATTAACTTCTATAAAATTAGTTGTAGGAGCAGGTATTTTATATCCTTCACTTATTATCTCTTCATCCTCAAATATAAAAATATTTCTCATATATTTAAATGTTCCATCAAAAGGTTCCCTTTTATTCTTAGTTAATTTAAATTCAACCATGGGTCTTTTTTCACCGCTATATTCGTATACTTCTTTATTCTTTTGAGTAAAGTTATCTTCTTCAAAAGAACCATCAGAACTTAAAAATTCCTTTAAACTAGTTTCTACTTCTAAAGATTTTAGCTTTTCTATATCTTCATAAAAACTTATATCATAATAATATAGCATAACTCCAAAAATTTCTGAACTCGTTTTATCTAATTTTTCTTTTTCTACCTGAGAATAGATATACTGTTCTCCAATTTCTATGTTTGATTCTGACTTTATTGGTTCTATATAAATTCCAAATAAATTATTTACAGAGTGTTTTTTATCATTACTCAAAGTTCTTTCAGCATCAAAAGAAACTTTCCTCTCTTTACCTTCTTCCTCTACAAATTTAGTAATATAAGTTCCTTCCCAGCCATATATATATTGTTTCTTATCCCCTTGTCCAGGTACTTTTTCTATTGTTTTATGATCACTGTCTAGAGTATAAACTACTCCATCTATCATGACTTCATTTAAAACAACTTGTTTCATCTCTATTTTTGAATATTCTTCATCATCATTCTCTCTAGTCTCTCTTATATTTGAAAGTTCCATAGATTTTACATCCATATTTGTTATACTGATCAAATTTATCTCTATTTCATTATAATTATCTGAACTAATACCTTCTATCCTAGTTCTAATTACAGCTCGATCTTCATCATCTGAAATCTCAGTTTTACCTTCAAATTCTAAGGTGTTTTCATAAGTAGCCACAACATAATTTTTATCACCATTACTTCCATATCTCAAAGTATAAAAATCTAAATTATAAGATTCATTATTTTTTAAACCTATAATTTCAAGTTTTTCATCTTTAAATTTAGCTATTATTCCATCTTTACTAATTGTCTCTTCACTTCCATCATTTTCAAATACAAAATCTACATAACTATTATCAGTTAAATTATTGTCTTCTATTTTTTTTATAGGTCTTATTCCCTCTTGTTTATTGCCTGTATAAAGTCTAAAAACAACTTCTTGACTATCGTATTTTCCACTATTACTACTAACTTCAGTATAGGTAAATGTATTTGTTTCACCACTCATTTCTTTAAAATCAGTTGTAGGAGCAGGAATATTATAATTCTGATCTATTATAGTTTCCTCTTTATTCTTTTTATAGTAAATATATTGAAATGTCCCATTATAATTAGAATTTTTATTTTTAGATAATTCAAATTTAATCATTGATCTATTTTCACCATAATAAAAATAATCATAATCAGAATTATAATTATTATTATTATTATTATTTTTGGAAAAATCCGTGCTGCTATAAATCTCTTTAGATTCCAATATTTCTTCTATACTATAATTTTCCGTTTCTAAAGAAGTAGCTTTATCTAATTGATTACTAAAATCAATATAGTAAATATATCCATGATTTCCTGTTTCATTAGTTGTTTTTAAATCACTTTTTTTTACCTGAGTATATAACCATTGATTAGCTGAAAAAACACTCATACTCAGCAGTAAAAATAATATACATATCTTATAAACTTTCATTATTTTCTTCTTCATCAGTATCTCCTCCTTTATTCAGTTCTATTTTTATTTTTTCTGCTTTATCAAATTCATCTGTACTTCTATATAGATTATAAAGCCTTATATTTATTTTCTTAGTCTCATCTTTTGATACTTTATTTTTTAACTCTACCAATGTTGGTATACTAAACTTTCTACTGTATCTATATCTATCTATCTCGTCTAATAAATCATCTACTTTTTTTACTTTTTTTATCTCATCTGTTTCATCTAAAATTTCATTTTTTATTATTTCTAAAGCTTTATCTTCCTCTGCTTCTTTTTCCTTTCTTTCTTTTATAATAATTTTATTTCTTTTTATAGTTTCTTTTAATTCTTGTTTTGCTTCTTTTAGATCTTGTTGTAATTTTTTTTCTTTTTCAACTTTTAATATTTCTTGCCTACTTTTCATTACTACCTCTTCTTTTTTTGGACGCAATATAAACAATATTAAAAGCCCAAACAATATTACTATTAATTTTAAATATTTTTTTCCCATAATTTTCCTCCAACGACTTTATAAATTTTCACTCATTAATTATTTGTCTAAAATTTATTTATATAATATAGATTTATTTTATATATTACTAAGCCTTCTTAAAAACTCCTTTATTGTTGTCTTATCTATTTAATTTTACACTATTTTTAATTATTTTACCATCGATATCAATTTTGTTATCTTATTTTTAATTACAAAAAAAGCCAAGAAATAAATTCTTGGCTTCAAAAGTAATTTCTTACTTCTCCATGTTTGTGTAAGGTAATAAAGCGATGTTTCTAGCTTGCTTTATTGCTCTAGTTAATTTTCTTTGTAACTTAGCACTTGCTCCAGTTACTCTTGCAGGATTGATTCTACCTTTATCAGACATGAATCTTTTTAATAAATCTGCATTCTTATAGTTTAACTCTTCAGCTTTAACTCTTAACTTTGCTCTTTTTCTTCTCTTTCTGAATTCTGCCAACTCAGTCACCTCCTAAAATTAGAACGGGAACTCGTCATCTTCTTCCTCGACAACGCCCGATTGCTTTGGTTCTGTATACTTTGGTTGATTATAGCTATTTGTTGTTTTTGGTTTAGGTTTTGAATCAGATTCAAAACTGTTTGCGCCACTATTTCTAGATTCTAAAAATTCAATTCTATCCACAATAACTTCAGTTCGATACTTTTTCTCACCATTAATTTCATAGTTGCTAGTTTGAATTCTACCTTGTACTCCGGTATTATTACCTTTTCTTAAGTATTCTCCAATCAATTCAGCTGTCTTACCAAAGGCAGCACAACCAATAAAATCTGCTGGATCGTCTTTTCTCATCCTATTGACCGCTAGTGTGAATTTGCAATAAGCTGTTCCACTTTGTCCATACTTTAATTCTGGATCTCTAACTAGTCTTCCCGTTAAAACTACTAAGTTCATAGACATAATATACCTCCTAAATTAAACAATTTACTTTATTAGTTTTTAGTTATGATATATCTCATAACTTCTTCCGTAATGTTTAATTTGTTTTCTGCTGCTTGTAAGTTTTGCCCTTCAGCTTTAAACGTAGTTAATACGTAGAAACCTGTTCCTTTCTTTTCGATTGGATAAGCTAACTTTCTTTCACCCATTTTTGTAGTTTTTAATTCAGTTGCAGTTGCTGCAGTTAAGATAGCTTCTACTTTCTCAATGATTGCACCTCTTGCGTCTTCCATAACTGTTGGGTTAATAATATACATTATTTCATATTTCGTCATCAATTTGACCTCCTTCCCTCTGGATTTTGCCCAAGTGATAAATCACTCAAACAGGGTGACTTATTATATCATATCTGTAAAAGTAAAGCAAGCATAAATAAATAAGCAAGTGATAATATTAAATGTTTTTTTTAATATAAAAAAAAAAAAAGGTACCCTAAGGTACCTTTAAAAAATTATTTATTTAAGTTGTAGAATACACCCATACCTTTATATACAGCTGTTTCTCCTAATTGTTCTTCGATTCTTAATAATTGATTATATTTAGCCATTCTATCTGATCTTGATGCAGATCCAGTTTTTATTTGGCCAGCGTTAGTTGCTACTGCAACGTCAGCAATTGTATCATCAGAAGTTTCTCCAGATCTATGAGATACTACAGCAGTCCATCCTGCTTTTTTAGCCATCTCGATAGCTTCTAAAGTTTCAGTTAATGTTCCAATTTGATTTAATTTAATCAAGATTGAATTAGCTGATTTTAATTCAATTCCTTTTGCTAAATATTCAGTGTTAGTTACTAATAGATCGTCTCCAACTAATTGAACTTTATCTCCCATCTTTTCTCTCATAGATGCAAAACCTTTCCAATCATTTTCGTCTAATCCATCTTCAATAGATGTAATAGGATATTTTTCTACTAATTCTGCATACCATGCAATCATTTCAGTAGTAGTTCTCTTAATTCCACCCTCTCTTTTGAAGTTATATACTTTCTCTCCATCTTCTCCACCATCACAGAATTCAGATGCTGCTGCATCTAAAGCTAAAGTAATATCTTTTCCTGGAACATATCCAGCAGCTTTGATAGCTTCAATAATAATATCTAAAGCTCCTTCAGTTCCTTCAATTTTAGATGGTGCATATCCACCTTCGTTTCCTACATTTGTAGAATCTCCGTTAGCTTTTAAAATTTTTCCTAAGTGATGGAATACTTCTGTTCCCATTCTTAATCCTTCTCTAAAAGAAGTAGCTCCCACTGGTTGTACCATAAATTCTTGTACATCTACAGCTGAGTCAGCATGTGATCCACCATTTAAGATATTCATCATTGGTAATGGTAAATCTTTTGCATTTGCTCCACCTAAATATCTATATAAAGGTTGTCCTAAAGCATTTGCTGCAGCTTTTGCAGTTGCTAAAGATACACCTAATATTGCATTTGCTCCTAATCTTGATTTAGTTTTAGTTCCATCTAAAGCAATCATTTTTCTATCTAAAGCTACTTGATCAGTTGCATCCATTCCTAAAACAGCTTCTTTAATTTCAGTGTTTACATTTTCTACAGCTTTTAAAACACCTTTTCCTAAATATCTAGATTTATCTCCATCTCTTAATTCAACCGCTTCTCTTTCTCCTGTTGATGCTCCTGAAGGCACTGCTGCTCTTCCCATTGATCCACATTCTAAGATTACGTCAACCTCTACTGTTGGGTTTCCTCTTGAGTCTAATATTTCTCTTCCTAAGATTTCTACTATTCTAGTCATGTTGTCCTCCTGAATTTTTTATTTATATACATTAATAATAGTATATTTTTTTCACTATGTAAAGAATAATTTTGTGTCATTTTCAAACAAATTTAGAGCAAAAAATGCCTAGATATTATTTTACTTATTTTTTATTCTAAACTCATAGATTTATTTTTTCAAATAAAAAGATATAGAATTTTTCTATATCTTTTTAAAAAAATTATAATTTTTTCATTTCTTCCATTAATTTTTGATCTTTATAATCATAGATTACTCTATCTTTTACTTTATCTAAATTAGCTTCTTCATATTTTATTTCCTTTGTCTTTTGGAATGCATAGATCCCTTTTTCAGTTTTTATTATATTAATTTTATCCAATTCAGATTGAAATATCCCATCTGCTAATTGGTCATCATAACCTAAAAGTTTTATATAACCATCTTTTTTTATATCTAAAAATTCTGAAACTTTATATTTTGAATATCCTTTTTCACTAGCTTCCCCAAAAGTTAATTTATTACTATTTAACTCCTCAACTACATTTTTAGCTGTTTCCATTACCTTTTCAAAAGTTTTTTCTCCAGCATTTATTTTTATTAAAATATGAGAAGCTTTAACTTGAGCTTTTTCTTTATTTTTATCTTCTACAAAAATAATATGATATCCAAATTTTGATTTAACTATCTCTGGATATACTTTTCCTACTTCACCTTTAAAAGCTACAGTTTCAAATTCAGGAATCATTTGACCCTTTCCAAACCATCCTAACTCTCCACCATTTGGTGCACTTGGTCCCTCTGAGTATTTTTTTGCCATCTCAGAAAAATTAGTAGAGCTAACCTCTTTTAAAATTTTATTAGATTTTTCTTTTGCTTTTTCCATATCTAAATCTGTTGGTTCTACAACAAAATTAATAATATTTGCATCAACACTAGCATCTATATCATATTTTTCTTTGTTTTCTTTAAAAAACTTTTTAATTTCTAGATCATCTACAACAATATTTTCTCTAATATTATCTAAAAGTTGCAATTTAAGATCCATTATTTGATCCATAGTAGGAAAAGTTTCATTCTTTATAATGCCTCTATCCATTGCGATTTTTGCAAACTTTATCTCATTTTTTATATTAGCTATAGATTTAATTTTTGCTTCATTATAATCTTTAACCCCATAAAAAGATTGGTATAGCGCACCTTTTATTATATCGGTACTCACTATCTCAAATCCATCTTTTTCAAACTCTATAGTTGGCATAATATTACCATAATTTTCTCTAATATCTTCTATTTTTAATTCTTTTTTAGCTTTTTCTACTAATCTAAGTAGCTCTTTATTTCCATTTTCTTCCTTTATTTTTTTCTCAATAAGAGATTTTGATTCCTCATATGTTTTACCTAAATAATCACTATACTTATCCTTCTCATATTGAGCTAATTTCTCTTCCTCTGTAACTTTAATTTTTTCTATTATTTTTTCTCTAGTTTTTTCAACTAATATAGAAGCTTTTATAGATTTTTTAAATGTTTTTGTAGTATAACCTTGGGCAGTTAACATCCTCTTAAATTGATCTTTATCTGGAATTTGTGTCTCTATAGCTCCAATTTTTACCTCTATATCTGAGCTACTTACTTTAACTTTAAGATCTTTTCCTATCTCTTTTAAAATTTCATTATTTATAATATTTTCTACTGCTAACATCTTAGAATCTTCTCTATCTATAGGAGTAGTAAAATATTGACCATATTGATTACTTACGTTATTAATTCCTCTTTCTAGTTCAGAAATTGCAATTTTATTTCCATTTAATTTAAATGCATATTGTTTATTTTTTAATCCCATGCTAATATTACTAACTATAACGGTTAGCATAGAGATGAAAAACCCTATTGTAATCATCCAAATTACAGGTTTCATCTTTTTTCTTAAATTTCTAATTGCCATTATATTTCCCCCATTTCTTTTTTATATTATCCTTTTTGATCTAATTTATATCTTCTTATTTTTTCATATAATGTTGTTCTACCTATTCCTAATAATTTTGCTGTCTCTTGTTTATTCCATCTAGTTTTTTGTAATGCTGTGGCTATTACTACTTTTTCAACATCTGCCAAGTTGTAAAGTTCCTTTTCTAATATTTCTTTTAATGGTCCAAGTCCAATTATTGTTTTATTCTCAAGTGTATCTGATTTCATCTTAATCTCTAATGGTAGATCTTCAATTCCAATTACTTTATCAGTTGATAGTATAATCATCCTTTCAATTATATTTTTTAATTCCCTGATATTTCCAGGATATGAATATTCCATAAGATATTTCATTGTATCACTTGATATAATAGGCATCTCTCTATGGATATCTATAACTATTTTATTTAAGAAATAATTAGCTAATAGTGGAATATCATCTTTTCTTTCTCTTAATGGTGCCATTTCAATTGGAAAAGCTGTTAATCTATGATATAGATCACTTCTAAATTTTCCACTCTCAACTTCTTGTTTAAGATTTTTATTTGTAGAAACAATAAATCTAATATTTACTTTTTTAGTTTTATTTCCTCCTACCCTTCTAAATTCACCGTATTCTATCACTCTAAGTAATTTTGCTTGAGCTTTGATATCTAAACCTGTAATTTCATCTAAGAATACAGTTCCTCCATCGGCTTCCTCTAAGATCCCTACTTTACCAGATCCAGATCCTGGGAAAACATCCCTTTCATATCCAAATAATTCTGACTCAATTATATCTGAAGACATAGAAGCACAATTAATTACCATAAAACTTTTCTTTCTTCTATCAGATTTTTTATAGATCTCTGCAGCAATTAATTCTTTTCCTACACCATTTTCTCCACTAACAAGAACAGTAAGATCACTCTCAGCTATCTTATCTATCAAGTTTTTTATCTCTTTTATCTTAGTACTTTGTCCAACAATTTCTTTTATTTCCTCTGTATCTGATAGTTTCTTCTCTAATTTTCTTTTTTCCTTTAATACAGATAAATTTTGTAAAGCTGGAAAAATTAATTTATTAAATTCTTTTATGCATAAAGGTTTTAATAAATAATTATATATCTCGGCACCCCTTAAGTCCTTTAATACCTCGTCTGTTTCTTCCTCTATTAATCCTACTACTACAAAATCTTTTCCTATACCATTTAGTTTTCTTCTTACCTCTGTAAAAGTAAACCATGTCATATTTTGATCCAATAAAATAATATCAAAATCACTTTCCCTCAACATATCTAAACCATCTAAAAAATTATTAAAAGTAATTACTTCATACTCACCTAATAACTCTTTTCTTACTTGTTTTAAAATTTCTTTTCTCTCAGAAATTGCTAAAATCGATTTTTTCACAATATCCCTCCCATAATTCTTAATTTTTTCATTCACTGTATTATAATCAATCAAGTGTCAAATTTCAAGACTTTTTTATTTTTTTTTGTTTTTTTTGAAACATATTTCCAATTTCATTACACAAGGTCAATAATAATCATTAATTTTAAATTAAAATATTTTAAATTAAATTCCACATCTGTATAATTATTAGATTTTAAATTCTCAAAAATTTAAAATGAGAGTGATAAACACCCTCATTTCATCTAAATATTAATATATTCTAGAGCTCTTACTGAAATGTCAAAAGTAATATTATAATCCAAACTTTCTTTTAATTTTGAAAATTTTTCTACTAATTCATAACATCTTTTCTTTTCTGCTATAACTAATAATACTTCATCTTCTCCAGGCCAAACATGGGTATTAAGATGTTTTATGCCTTTTTGCCAAGACACTTTTAATTTTGGGATAATAGCATATTTTATAACATCACTGTCTTTTAACGTATCTAATATTATATCTTCCAAAGACCCATCAAACAATACTCTAAGTTCTTTATAGTCACCCTTTAATTCCATAGAAGCTCCCCCTTTTTTTTAATTATTTTTTAAATTTAACTCTTATCTTATCCATTCCATTTTCTACTAATTCATAGAGGACTGGTATTACTATTAAAGTTAATAATGTAGAAACCATAAGTCCAAAAATTACAGCTATAGCCATACTTTGATAAGTTTCAGACCCTTGACCTATTCCTAATGCCAAAGGCATCATCCCTAACATAGTTGTCAAACTTGTCATAAAAATTGGTCGTAATCTTGTTCTTCCTGCTTCTAATATTGCTTCCCTTCTTTCGCTTCCCCTTGCAATTAATAATTTTATATAATCTATTAAAACTAAAGCATTATTAACTACTATACCAGCTAACATTATAATTCCTACCATTACCATTACATTAAATTCTTTACCTGTAATTACTAAGCCTGCATATACTCCCATTATAGAAAGAGGTACAGATCCCATTATTATAAATGGCAATATCAATGATTCAAATTGAGAAGCTAATATTACAAAGATTAAAAATATTGCTATCAACATAGAATTTTTTAATTGACCCATCATCTCTATCCTTCTTTTATTATCTCCACCAAATCTATAAGTTACAGTGTTTGGCATCCCTAATTTGTCTATTTTTTCTGCAATTAATTTTTCTACTATCTTACTATTATTTCCACCTTTTAAATTAGCACTTAAAGTTATCTTTCTAACCCTATTTAATTTTTCTTGTTCTGCTGGTCCTTCGGCTATTTTTATAGAAGCAACATCTGAAAGTTGTATAATATCTCCAGAATCTAATTTTAATTTACTCGTCATCAACTTAGATAATGATTTTCTATATTCATCAGGCATCATTACATTCACTTCTATCTCTTCTAAATCAGTTTTAAGATCTATAGGATTTGATCCCAACACTTGATAAAAAATTACTTTATTTATATCTGCTGGTCTTATACCATAATATCTAGCCTTTTCTCTGTCTACTACTATTCTAGCTTCTGGATTTCCTCCAGTCAAACTCGTTTTAAAGTCACCTATTTCTGGCATATTTTTCATCTCGGCAAAAACTAATTCAGAAAATTTGTCTAATTGTCCTGCATTATCTGATATAAGATCTAATTGAATATCCCTTCCGCTACTGTCTGGACCTTTAGCATATCCATCAGCTACATTTAAGTCTACATCTGGAATACCTTTTAATTTTTCCCTTATAATATCTGTTATCTCAAAAACCGATCTATCCCTGTCTTTTCTTAGATCCAATTTTACATTTATAGAGAACCCGTCATTTTCTACTGAGGTTTCAATATTTTTTGTATATTTATCTTTCTCTAATATTTTTTCAACTCTTCTTGTAATAGAATCAACTTTATCCAAAGTAACTCCAGATGGTGTTTCCCCTGTTACTACATATACATTATCATCTGTAGCAGGTAAAAAACCTCCTCCAACTATCTTAATACTAGGTATTACTACTGCAAAAAACATTATTATTACTATTAACACTGTCTTTAATTTATGTTTCAGTGTTAAAGATAATAATTTTATATATTTATTTTTTATAAAGGTAAGTAATTTACCATCTTGAACTTCTACAACCTTTTCCTTTAATATTTTATTTGATATCATCGGTACAAATGTCATAGCAACTAAAAGTGATGCTAATAATGAAAAAGTTACAGACCACGACATTCCCCAAAAAACTTCCTTGGCTAATCCTTCGGTCATTACTATTGGTAAAAACACTGCAACCGTAGTTGCTGTAGAAGCTACTATTGGTACTAACATCTCTGCAGCTCCATCTCTAGCAGATTCAAATTTTGGTTTTTTTAATTCTGTCATATGTCTATAAATATTATCTAAAACTACTACTCCATTATCTACTAACATCCCAACCCCTAGAGATAAACCCATGAGAGATATTATATTTAAACCCACTCCTATACTATTTAATAGAAAAAATGATCCTATAATAGATAATGGTATTGCCATAGCAATAACTAGAGTAGCTCTAATATCTTTTAAAAATATAAAAAGTACTATTGAAGCAAGGATCAATCCTGCTATAGCATTATTTTTTACATTGTTTATAGAATTAGATATATCTGTAGATGTATCATAAGATACGCTTAATTTAATGTCTGATGGTAGTATCTGGGATAAAGATTTAATTGCTTCCTTTACACCTTCTGAAATTGCTACAGAATTCCCGTCTGTTGATTTTTCTACAGATATCGAGATGGAAGGTGTTCCATTCATCCTATTATAACTCTCTACATCTTTATTTCCTAATTTTACATTAGCTACATCTTTTAGATATAAAACTTCACCATTTTTATTACTAACTACTATATTTTGTACTTCTTCAACAGTTTTTAATTCTGTCATGACCTTAATAAGATATCTTTTTTCCCCTTCTTCCACAGTTCCAGCTGGAATATTAGTACTTGATTGTCCAATTATATTATAGAGATCATCGATATTTATTCCATAGGATTCTATCTTAATTGGATCTACTTCTACCTTTACTTCCTTTTCATATCCACCATAAACTTCCACACTTCCAACACCTAAAATTTGTTGAAATCTTGGCTTAATCCTATTTTCTGCCAAACTTTTAGCAGTTATTAAATCTTTAGATGATACTGTAACAGAGATTACAGTTTCTCCCCCTGGTTGAACTTTTTTTACTACGGGAGTATCTATATCTGATGGCAAATCATTTCTAATATTATTTAATTCCGTTTGTACATCAGTTACTTTCTTATCTGTGTCTGTTCCATAATCAAATTCTAAAACAACAAAGGATGAATTTTCAGATGAAGTTGAGTTCATCTCTTTTATTCCCTCTATATTTGGCATAACTTCTTCTATTTTTCTAGTAACCAAACTATCCATATCTTCTGGAGTAGCTCCTACCCAAGTAGTCCTAATCAATACTACAGGAACATTCATATTTGGCATCAAATCTACTGGCATGTTTTTTAATCCTAATAAACCCATTCCTACCATGGTTATCATAAGCATAATAACTGAAACAGGTCTTCTTATTGCAATTGATGATATAGACATCTTTGTCCTCCTACTTCTCTTCCTTTATATAATCTCCATCGTTTAAAGAATATTGCCCTACAACAACTACTTTATTTAATTCTTTTAAATCGGGATTTATTACTTCATAATTTTTTCCATTAGAAACACCTAACTCTACCCTTTTTTTTCTAGCTACTAACATCTCCTTTGCTTCTTTTTTTTCATTTTCTTCAAAGTCAACTTTTTCTTTATTTATTATAAATATATATGAATATAACTCCTCGATAATTACCGCTTCCTTAGGAACTAATATCCCCTCTTTTTTCCCAGTATATAGTTCTACCCTAGAAAACATACCTTGTTTATATTTAGAATCTTTATTTTTTATCTTTATCTTTACCTCAAATTTTCTAGTAGATAGATCAGCAATTGGATTTATCTCATATAATATTCCTTTTATAGGTTCTAAAGAACCTTCCACATAAACGTTAGCTAACGCGCCTATTTTTAATCCAATCACATCTTTAGATGAAACTCCACTTAAAATTCTTAAATTATTATTATCTACTATTTTAAATAACGGTAGCTCTTTTTCTATATT
This sequence comes from Fusobacteriaceae bacterium UBA2433, assembly GCA_002342785.1. Classification (GTDB taxonomy): domain Bacteria; phylum Fusobacteriota; class Fusobacteriia; order Fusobacteriales; family Fusobacteriaceae; genus Psychrilyobacter. Next base: position 51,230 of record DDQV01000122.1, read on the forward strand.
TTGATATAATTTTAAATCTAGATTAGCTATTGTCCCATCTATCTTTGCTTTTACAGTAAGATCATTATAATCTTTTTTATTTGACAAAAATGATGCCTTAGCCGATCTATATGTTCCCTCACTAGAAGACAATTTATTTTTAATATCTAAGAATTCTTCCTCTGAAATTAATTTTTCATCGTAAAGAATTTTATATTTATTATATGTATTTTTTTGTTTATTATAATCTGCTTTAGCTGAAATTAATCTAGCTTCTGAATCCAAATATGCAGATTTTACATCTTGACTTTCAAGTACCAATACTATATCTCCTATCTTTACTTGATCTCCATTTTTATAATTTATTTTTACAACATCAACTCTATTTTTTGTAACTTCTTCTACCTCGTTTATAGAATCTAAAGACCCTGATGACACTGAAACTTTGTCTATTTCACTTAAAACTGCATCTATTGTCCTTACACTTTTATAATTAATTTCCTCTTTAACCGAATTAATTTCCTCTTTTTTCCCACAAGCTACCAAACTTAATCCTATAAATAGCATCGCTATTTGTTTTACTATTTTATTCATTTTATCCTCCCAATATACATTGCATAATTTATAATCTAAAAATATTATCTACTTATATAATTCATTTTATTTTAAGTCTTCTAAATATTTTTCATATGCATAGTAATAATCCAACTTGTTTTTAATCAGAGATAATTTAATATCATTTAATTGTGTTTCATATATCAAATAATCTGTTATAGATATAATACCTTCATTATATTTTCTTTTTTGTAGATCATAATTTTCTTGTGTAGCATCTAATTCTGCCTCTCCAGCTTCGATCTTCCCATTTAATTTAACTAATTCAATATAATTAGTTCTAATAGTTACTCTTAGGTCATCTAGTGTTTCTCTTTTTGTATTTTCAGATTTTTTAGTTTCATTTTTAGATCTTGCATAAGCATCCCAAGATTTTCCAAAATCAAATAACATCCAATTAATTTCTACACCAGCAGTCCAATACCATTTATCACTAGAGTCATTCAAATGACGATCTTCAGCACTATAAGATAACTTCGCATTTATTTGTGGCAATAAATTTGCTCTAGATAATTTTTCTTGTTTTTCTACTATATCGGTATTTAACTGAGAAATTCTACTCTCCTTATTATTTGAAAGAGCATAGTTTATATCTGCATCAATATCTATAAGATCTAAATCGTATTTTTCATATTTTAAACTTTTCAATTCTATATCTTGATCTACTGGAAATCCAATAATATTTTTAAATTGAATGATATATATTTCCCCTTGATTTTGTGCTTCGACTAGATCAGTTTCTATAGATATGACCTTTGTTTTAAGAGGTAGATAATCAGATTTAGATATCAGATTTAATTCATATTTTCTCTTTGCTTGATTATATGCACTCTTAACTTCTTCTAAAGATATTTCATATACTTTTATAGCTTCCACTTGAGCTAATATTTTTAAATATGCTTCTATAACTTCTAACTTTAGTTGACTCTTACTTTTAGTAAGTTGATATTTCATTAGTTCTTGAGATATCTTAGCAATTTCAATTCCTGTAATTACTGTTCCACCATTATAAATTGGTTGACTAATTCCAAATACATGATTGAATTTTTGATCACTTTCACTCCCATCCATTAATCCAAGCTCATTATCTTTTCCTGTAGCAATATATCCACCACTATAATCTAATTTAGGTGCAGCTGATTTATACCCTTCTAAAACTTGTAGATCAATATTTTCTTGATCAATTTTTACATTTTGATATTCATAATTATTTTCATAAGCAATATTTAACGCTTCATTTAAATTTATTTTTTCTGAACCCCATAGGGTAGATGCCATCAATATTAACATCAAACTTATTACTTTCTTCATTTTTTTCTCCTTCTTATCAAAAATAATTAATCTTCATCCTTCAGTCCTATACCTTTACAAAATTTTTCAAAAGATTCATTGGATATTTTTTCATTGTAAGGTTCCTTCATAATATAAAAATACTCCCCTGTAAATATACAAGCTCCAATAAAATTTAATATTAACATCAATTCATTAGAATTTTTTATACCCTTTTTTTCTATAATTTTTGTAAAAATATCAGATAGAGGTTTATAATGTTTATAAATTTCTATTTTTGTGTCATCACTTATAAAACTAGAATCACTAAAATAACGACCAAATCTTCTTTTATAAGGATTATTTATTCTCCATATAATTGAATTTTCCCAAATTTTTTTTAATTTTTTTTTAGAATTTTTTTCTTCATCTAAATTTTTAAAAAAATAATTTTGCTGTTCTAACTCTATATCTTTATAGACTTCGTTTATCAAAATATCCTTAGTTTTAAAATAATTAAATAAAGTTCCTGTAGCAACTCCAGATTCCTTAGCTATCATACTTGTTGGTGTCCCGTGAAATCCTCTCTCTACAAAAAGTTTTAATGACACTTCTATTATTTTTTTTCTTTTTTTTCTTTTGTTATCCATTTTTCCTCCTTATAAAAATGACTGACTAGTCATTTTTATAAGGAAGTATATAACAATATATCTATAAAGTCAATTACAGGTTCAATGTTTTAACAACTATAAATTTTTCAATCACTGTTTTTAGTGCATGATCATTATGAGATGTAGAAATAAATTTTGAGATATTTTTAACTTCTATCCTGGCATTTTCCACGGCTACTGGCATACCTACTACCTCTAGCATAGTCATATCATTATATGAATCTCCTACACTTATTATCTCTTCAGATTTTATTCCTAACTTATGAGCTAACTTTAATAAACTTGCTCCCTTATCTATCCCCTTTTTCATTACTTCTAGAAAAAATGGTTTAGATATGGCTAGACTATATTTTCCTTTTAAAAGTTTATTTAATTTTATTTCTACTTCTTTTAAATATTCTGGTTTTTCTAACATAATACATTTTACTACTGGTTCAGTTACAGTTGATTTAAAACAATCTATCTTTCTATAAGGCATCCCTGTAAGATTGATCTCTACATCTATATATTCACTTTTGGTTTCAGAAGCTATTTCTTCATCTACATAGGTAAGTAGTTGAACATTATGTTCCCTAGATAGATCATATATTTTATGAGCATCTTCTACAGTTAATTTTTCTTCTAGCCATATTTTATCTGTTGCACACTCTGTAATTATAGCTCCATTATAACTGAGCATATAACTTTCATATCTATCTAATTCTAATTCCTTAGCAAATGCTTTCATTGCAAAAGTCGGTCTTCCAGAAGCTAAAACAAATTTTATTCCCATCTTTTGGGCTTTCATTATGGCATTTTTATTTTCGCTAGATATCTTTCCTTCACTATTTAATAACGTATCATCCATATCTGTTACAATCATCTTATATTTCATATCTTTCACCTCATTTTATATTTTTTTCTTAAATTTATAATATCATAAAATTTTAATCTTATTTTTTTATAATTAACTTATAAATTTGAAAATCAATTTATTATTATAATTTATGTATAAATAAAATCTAAATAAAAAAAATTTTAATAATAATAATATCTATAATAAATCCATAATAAATTTATGTAAAAACCCCTTCTAAATTAGCTAAGCTAATTTAAAAGGGGTTAATTTTATGATAAATAGGTGTTAGGATACGCCGGGTTTTGTCGTTGGTCAATCATTTATCTAGGCCTATAATTGCTTATAGGCTCAAGCGACACACCTAAAAATCGAGACGGGCAGTCTCATAATGATCTTTCTTCGGTCTTGCTCCAGAAGGGGTTTACCAAGCTACAATAGTTTCCTATCATACTGGTGGGCTCTTACCCCACCTTTTCACCCTTACCTATAAAACAAATTTATAGGCGGTCTATTTTCTGTGGCACTTTCCTTAAGGTTTCCCTCAGCAGCCGTTAGCTACCTTCATTGCCCTGTGGAGCCCGGACGTTCCTCCCCTGGATCTCTCCAGCAGCAACTGACTCTAACACCTAATTATTAATATTTTTTTTCTTACTCTTTTTTATTCCACCAATCTTTATAAACTTTAAGGTTATAAAAATAGCTATGGCCATAAATATCAAGATCAATAATCCTGCATATTTATTATCAATAAAAGCTTTCTTTACTTCTTTTTTTTGAATCTCTTGTTTATCTACCTCTATATTCTCTACAATTTTTTCCGATACATTAAAAACACTTAAAATAAAACTTTTATATTCTTTTTTTACTATTGCTTCCTCTCCTTCAATCAATAAGTTATCGATCTCTTCTTCATAAGCACTAGTATCTATATCTTGAGTAAATTTTAATTTTACATTAATATCATTTTTTCCATCTGGAATTATATCTAAGATTATTGTTTTTTCAACAATACCCTTTTCATCCATTTTTCTACCAAGGTTTACATGATACACTATATCTCCATTTTTTTCAATCTCTGATAATTTTTTTTCAATTTCTTGTTTCTCTTCTATAGTTAAATAATTTCCACTATCATTGACCTGTCCAAAGGAAAATGTAAATATTATAAGAAGTAAAAATATTATTCTTTTTATCATAGGATCCTCCTAATTTTATAAATTCTTAAATACTGGCTGATCATTGTAGACTATTACCTCTAGATCATTACAATATCTTTTTATTATATCGGTAAAGAAATGTTCACTTTCATAATGTCCAATATCAAAGATAGAAATTTCCATTTCCCTAGCATCTAAAGCTTCATGATATTTTATATCACCTGTTATAAAAAGATCAACACCTATTTTTTCTACTTTGCTTAAAAAACTAGCTCCTCCACCATTTACTACAGCTATTTTTTTTATTTTTTTATCCAATTCACCTACCACTCTTATATTATTTAGAGATAGTTTTTCTTTTACCAATTCTAAGTAACTCCCTAACTCCATCTCTTCAGATAAATCATATATCCTTCCTAATCCGCCTAAAGAAATTTTATTTTCCGTTTTTATCATCTCATAAGTTATTTCTTCATAAGGTTGAATCTTTTTTATTTCATTCAAAAGATTAGATAGTTTCCCTTTTTCTCCTAAAACATTTATTTTCTTATTTTTATCTACAAATTTTTCTTTTTCAAAATTTTCTGAAGAATTTGAAGTATAATATACATTCTCATATCCATTATACTCCAATCCAAATTTTTCTATTTTCGATTTTAATTTTTCTGTAAACTCTTCTTTTACACAAACTGATAATAAATATATATCCATATATTTTTCTTCTAAAATTTTAGAAGTTTTAACTCCCAATTTTTCGGTTATATATTGATTTAATCCTTCTTTAGCAGAATCTAAATTAGTATGCATAGAGTATACAGCAATCTTATTTTCAATTATTTTTAAAAGTTTTTTTCCTATAAAATTTTTAGAAGTAATATTTTTTATTCCACTAAATATAATTGGATGATGAGTTATAATTAAATTTACTTTATTTTCTATAGCATGATCAATTATTTTTTCTGTAGCATCTAAAGATATTTGTACCTTTGTTATTTCTCTATTTTCATCTCCAACTAAAAGCCCTATATTATCCCAAGATTCTGCTATGTCTTTAGGAAAAATTTTTTCTAATTTTTTTGTTAAAGTTTTAATTTTCATCGATCCATTCCTTCTTTCCATTATATTTTAATTTAATCATAAGTTTATCTATTTTTAATTTTACCTTTGATGGTTCAATATCTAAGATCTTTCCAATCTCTTCAAAATATTGTCTCTTCCCACTAAGTCCATAGTATAGATCAAGGATCTCTATCTCTTTTACCTTAAATTTATTAGCTAAATTAGAAACTGACATAATTTTTTCTATCCTTTTTAATTCTATGTCTACTTCAACAATACTATTATATACTTTCGCATCTTCTTTGTCCTCTTCTTTTATTAAAAATCCATAATCATTAATTTTTTGTAAATTTTCAAATTCTTCTATATTCATATTTAAAACTTTTTTTATATTTTCTATTTCAGATTCATCTATCTCTAAATTATTAATTTTATTTTCAGATTTATATATTTCTACTTTCATATTTTTTAGATAAGTCATTATCGGTGATTTTAACTCTTCTACAACTAATTTATTACTTTGAATCATCTCATACTTTATCCAAAATTCCATATATTCTAAAAAATCCATAGGGCAATCTAAATCATAGTTATCTATAGCCTTTACTATTCCCATTATTCCTTCTTGAACTAGCTCTAAATAACTTGTTCCTGTTTTAGAATAATAAAGTGCTATTTTAGCTACTAATTTTAATGATTTCTCCATTAAAATTTCTCTAGAAGAGGTATTTCCATCTTTTATACCTTTTATTAAATCTAATATTTCTTCTTTCTTTAGAGTTTTTATTGAAGATAATTCCCTTAAATAATTTTCTACTGTATTTTCATAGAAACTTCCTATATTTTTCATGTTAAATTTTTCAACTCTTCCATTAATTTCATCTATTTTTTTCCCTTCTAAATTTAAGATTATATCTTTAAATTCATTTATAGTGGAATTTTCTACCATTAATTCAAAACTTCTCATATCTATTTTATTTTCTATATTTATTTTCATTTCATCAACCCCAAATATATTTTTTTATTACTATACATAATACCAAAGTTTTAAAACTCTTTCAATGAATTTTAAATTAAAATAAGGAACAGCCCCATAAGAACCGTCCCTTAGTAAATCAAATATCTAAAAATTTATTTTGATAATTAAATATCCAATTAACATTTTGCATTAAAATCAAATTTCGCTAATCCACCTAACGATGTTTCCTTATATTCACACTTCATATCTAAACCAGTTTGCTTCATTGTAAGTACTACATTATCAAAACTAACACTATGATGACCATCTGTAAATAGAGAATAATTTGCTGCATCTAGAGCTCTAACTGCTGCTGCTGCATTTCTTTCAATACACGGAATTTGTACATATCCACCAACTGGATCACAAGTGAGACCTAAGTGATGTTCTAATGCCATCTCTGCTGCATATTCTATTTGATCTAAAGATCCTCCTAAAATAAAAGCCGCCATTCCTGCTGCCATTGCACATCCTGCTCCCACTTCCGCTTGGCACCCACCTTCTGCTCCAGATATAGTTGCATTTTCTTTAATTAAATTTCCAATCAATCCCGCTATGGCAAGACCTCTTAAAGTTTCTTCCATAGATAGATCATATTCCTCTTTTAGGGCATATAATAATCCTGGAATAATACCTGCTGCACCACATGTAGGAGCTGTGACTACTCTTCCTCCTCCTCCATTTTCTTCTGAAACTGCCAATGTATAAGCAAATATTTTTCCTAAATAACCATTTCTTAGATCATCTCTTCTGGCTTTTCTGTAAAACATCTGAGCTTTTCTTGGATATTTAAGAGTCCCTGGTAATACTCCAGTTTTTGAAAGTCCTGTTTTTACAGATTGTTCCATCGCTTCCCAAATTTTTTCTAAAAATGCCCAAATAGAAGGATCTTCCATCTCTACTACATATTCCCATAATTCTTTCTGATTGCTTTTACACCATTTTATTACCCCATCCATAGTTGTCAGTGGATAAACTTTATTTGTGCCACCTCTAGATTCACCGTCTTCTACAATAGTTCCTCCTCCTACAGAAAATACTAACCATTCTTTTGTTTTATTTCCATCTTTATCTTTTGCTATAAATTTCATTCCATTTGTATGGAATTCATGAACAAATTCCGGCATCCAAATTATCTCGGTAATTTTTGGTTTTAAAGTTTCTTCTATTACCCAGTCTGTTAAATGACCTTTTCCTGTCGCTGCCAATGAACCATACAATTCTACTTTGAAACTATCTGCATCAGGATTTTCCATTTTAAATTTTTTTGCTGCTCTTTCTGGTCCCATAGTATGAGAACTAGACGGTCCATTCCCTATCTTAAATAATTCCTTCAACGAATCCATAACTGTTTCCTCCTAATTTTTTATTAAACTTCAAATAATTCAATAAAATAATTTTTTTTACACTATATTATAACATACTTTTTATTCTTTACAAATTATATTGTAAAATTCATTTATGAATATGTACTCTTATAATTCTTTAGAAACTAAAATAGTTCATAATTCAGTTTTAACAATATAAATAGATTTAGAAAAAATCCTAAATCTATCATTATTTTATATTTTTTTATAATGTTCCCCTTACTTCTAAAACACTTTTTATCTTAAAGTTTTTAAAAATAAACGAACCTATATATCCTATTATTAATCCAGATACCGCACACAATACTGCGGCCATAGTTACCTTTAATGGGCTATTAAAACCATACATAACCATCAAGCCTGCTATGGGGGTTGCTGTTCCTGCTGCATTATTAATAAGTTCAAAGTGAGTTACTATAAGTCCTGCTATGGCTCCACCTACAAAGTTAGTACAATATACAGGAATAGGATTAGCTGAAATTAAATCTGCTTGTGTCAAAGGTTCTACTGCAACTGCTATCGTAGTTGATTTATCCTTAAATATCTTATGAAAAAATACTGCATTCATAAAAGAAGATCCCATTACAGATAGTGCTCCTATTGCCATTGGTAACCCCGTTAATCCTAACATTGCTGTAAGTGCCATTGAGCTAAGTGGTGCTGTTGCTACTACTGTGATTACTCCACCAAGAATAATTGCCATTATAGTTGGACTTTGAGCCGTAGCTTGAGTAATTATTTTTCCTATGTTGATTAATGTAGCATTGACTAGTGGATCTGCTCCTATAGCTACTAGCCTTGCTAGTGGTGCTGCTATTACTATAACTGCTATTAGATCTATTCCATCAGGTATTTTTTCTTCCATCTTAGGTAATACAAATCCTAATACATATCCAGCAAAAAAACCTGGCAATATTCCGAAACCAGATACTCCACAACCAATTAATACAGCATATACAGGTGACGATCCAAGTGCTAATGCTACTAAAATTGCTGCTGCTACTCCACCCATTCCACCAGATGCTGCACCTAGATCCCTTAAAATTGTTATTCCAAATAAATCTCCACCAACATAAAAATGAAAAGCTTCCACTAAGAAACTAGCTGTTGCTGCTCCTGCTAATGCTCCCATAGCTTTCATCCCTTTTGGCATCTTTAAACTAAACATTGTAAACCCTACTAATACTAATAATAACAATATTATTCCTTTTAATATTTCCATAACCTTCTTCCTCCTAAATATTTAAATTACTTAATACTTAACTACCTTATTTAACAACTTGATTAGTATAACATAAAAAATCATTTTTTTGAATAAAAAATCATTTTTTTGAATAAAATGTGCTTTTTATAGAAAAAAAATATTTTTTTCAAACATAAATAGTAAAAAATAAAGAAAATAATTAGAAAATGTAATAAATTTCCATCTATAATTTTTCATTTTTTTGAATATATTATTTAAAATACAAATTTTTAATATCTTAATTTTTATGATACAATGAAGTGTTAACTAAAATACAGAATTTTAACATATTATATTTCCCCTTGAAAACTCATTTGTGATATATATATAACTTTAATATTTAATTTAGGAGGAATAAACCTTGAATTTAGGAGAAAGAATAAAGTTTTTTAGAAAAGAACAAAAAATGACTATAAAAGATCTTTCAGGTAAAACTAAACTATCTGTTGGATTTATAAGTAATATTGAAAGAGGGCAGAATAGTCCGTCTATTAGTAATCTTCAACAAATTTGTGAAGCTTTAGAAGTTAATCTAATGGAAGTTTTACAAGATGTAAATGAACAGTCTCCAATTACTAGAAAAAGTGAAAGAAAATCTATCTTTGAATCTGAAAAAGGAGATATAACTATAGAAACGTTAACTAATGCTAATCATGCTTTAAATGGTATATCGATTACTCTTTCAGATGAGAATCAACAAAGTGATTTTTCTTGGGGACACAATTATGATGAAGTAGGAGTTGTTATCGAAGGTAGTCTAGAGATTGAATTAAATAATAAACTTTACAATCTAAATGAAGGAGATTCTATTTATATTGAAAAATTCCAACCTCATAAATATAGAAATCCAGCTAAAAAGAAAAATATTACTCATTGGTTTTCTCTAAGAAATTAATAAAAAAAAGTTTATCTATTATAGATAAACTTTTTTTATTAATTTTTATACAGTTTTGAAATCTTCTAATTTTTTTCTTCTACTAGGATGTCTTAATTTTCTTAATGCCTTTACCTCAATCTGTCTTATTCTTTCTCTAGTTACTTTGAATATCTTTCCAACCTCTTCCAAAGTCCTCGGACATCCATCATCTAAACCGTATCTAAATCTTAGAACTTTTTCCTCTCTATCACTTAAACTGCATAAAACTTCATTTAATTGTTCCTTTAATAGAGTTTTATGAGTTTCTTCATATGGGCTAAGCATATTATTATCTTCTACAAAATCTCCTAATTCACTATCTTCTTCACTTCCTACTGGAGTTTCTAATGAAATAGGATCTTGATTCATTTCTAAAATAGTTTTAACTTTTTCAGTTTCCATACCTAGTCTATTTCCTAAAATTTCAGGAGTAGCTTCTTTTCCAGTCTCTTGCAAATAAATTCTGGCTTCCTTTTTTATTTTATTTATAGTTTCAATCATATGTACAGGAATCCTTATAGTTCTTCCTTGATCTGCTATAGCTCTTGTTATAGCCTGACGGATCCACCATGTTGCATACGTAGAAAATTTATATCCTTTTGCATGTTCAAATTTTCCAACTGCCTTCATTAAACCAATATTTCCCTCTTGAATTAGATCTAAAAGTTTAAGACCCCTGTTAGTATGTTTTTTTGCTATACTTACTACTAATCTTAGATTAGCTTCTACAAGTTGATTCTTAGCCCATTCATCTCCATCATCAGACATTTTAGCTAGTTCTATCTCTTGAGCATGTTTCAATAATGGAACTTGACCAATTTCACGAAGATACATCTTTATAGGTTCGTCTACAGAGACTCCCCCTACTAATAAATTTTTTGTATCTAACTCTTCTTTAGTAATTTCTTTTACTTTTTTAGGATCAAATCCAGAGTCATCTTCTGGAAGACTTGATTTTATTACCATTGTTTTTGTTTTTATTATCTTAGTCACTTTACTCTTAGCTTTAAGTTTTTTCTTTAATTCCTTTTCAGATACTACTTTTATTCCTTGATTAATCATTCCATTAATTAGGGTTTCTATTTTTTCTGGAGCAAAATCATCTTGAAGTTTACTATTTATCTCTTCAAAAGACATAATTTTCTCTTCTAAAGCCTTCTTTATAATCTCACGAACTTTCTCATTTTTAATAAAATTTTTCATCTTGCCTCCTCAACACTCACAAGTCAAATTTTCATAGAAATAAATTCTTTATAATTTTCTTCTAAATCATCTATCTTTATGTCACTGATTATCTTTTCATATATTTTTTTACAATTTAAAAATGATTTTATATCATTTGTTTTAAAAAAACTCATCTTTTCATCGATCTCTTTTACGAACCATCTCTTATAAATCTCGATGTAAGTATTTATAATATCTTCTTCATTTTTAGCAGAAAGCTCTGTAGATATATTGAGAATTATCTCCTCCTCCTCCTCTTCTAACTTAAAAAAATTACCTCGAAGTAATTCTTGTATATAATTTTTCTCTCCATTTTGATTTATTATATCAAATATATTTTGAACAAAAGGAGAAGTTATTGTCCTATTTTTAAATTGTTTAAAATACTTTCTATCCTTTAAACATAATTTTAATGTTTCTAATTCTAACTCATCTATTTTTAATATTTTTGTTTTTAAATGTGGGCTTTGAATTTTTTTTACTAATATAGTTCCTTCATTATTTTGTATCAATATCTTTCTTAATATCTTAACTTCTTTTTCCATTCCTAAAGATACAGACAATTTGTTTAAATACAAACTTTTTTCTAAATCTGTTTCAACAGATAAAAAAAACTCCTTAAACCTACCTATAAAATTTTGCTTTGCCATAAAATTACTTAAGTCATATTCTTTAACATAAAAATCATATAAAAAATCAAAAATTTCTTTTGATTTTTTTACAGATTTTAAAAATTCAGTCTTACCATATTTTTTCAAAAATTCATCTGGATCTTTAGCATTTTTTAGTTCTAAAACTCTTATATTAAATCCATATTTTTTTAAAATTAAACTAGTTTTTTCAGTAGCTAATCTACCAGCATTATCCATATCAAAAGCGATTATTACATTAGACGTATATCTTTTTAAAAGTTCAGCTTGCTCATTAGAAAAAGCTGTTCCTAAAGGAGCCAATGCTACATCAAACCCATAGGCATGAGCTGCTAGCACATCCATATATCCTTCCATTAAAAGAGCATAATTTTTCCTTCTAATACTATTTCCTTTATTTTTTATACCGTAAAGATTCCATCCTTTATGAAACAATGGAGTCTCTGGTGAATTTAAATATTTTGCAAGATCTTTCCTATCACTCATAGTTCTACCGCCAAAGGCGATTATATTTCCATTAGGTGAATAAATTGGATAAATTACCCTATCACGGAAGGTATCATAATACCCTTTATCACCACTTTTTATCAAGCCTAATTTAGATAAAACCAAAGGATCATAACCTTCTTTTATTAAATAATTATAAAGAGAATCCCATCCATTCAATGCATATCCTAAATTATTTTCCTTTATAAAATCAGGCTTCATTCCCCTCTTATTTAAATAAAGAAGTGCTTCTCTTCCAGAATTAGAAAAAATATTTTCCTTAAAAAATGAAAGTGCTTTATTTAAAACTTCATAATATTTTTTATTTTTATTTTCTGAATTATTTCCATTTATAGGTGTTATATCTAATTTATATTTTTTACTTAACTCATAAACAGCTTCTCCATAGGTTAATTTATTATATTCCATATAAAATTTAATAACATTTCCACCTGCACCGCAAACAAAACATTTGTATATATTTTTTGAGGTATTTACCATAAAAGATGGATTGGTATCTTTATGAAATGGACAAAGACCTTTATAATTTGAACCTGTTTTCTTTAAATCAACATATTCACCTATAACTTCTACAATATTTAATTGTGTTATAACCTTATCTAAATCTTCATTTCTAAATTTCATAAAAAACACCAGCTTAATTTATTTTGATACTACATTTCAGTATATACCATAATATTCATTATTTCAAGTATTTTTAATACTATTTTGAATATTTTTAATTTTTTTTCGAAAATACCTTAATCTAAAGTTAATTTAGAGCCAGAGAAACTTCTCTGACTCTAAACTTATAATACTATTTTTATTATATAAATAATGGAACTAAGACTAATGAAACTATAGACATAAGTTTAACTAAAATATTTAATGAAGGTCCAGAAGTATCTTTAAACGGATCTCCTACTGTATCTCCTACTACTGCTGCTTTATGTCTGTCAGATCCTTTCCCATCGCCTTTATAGCCAGCTTCAATCTGTTTCTTAGCATTATCCCAAGCTCCACCAGCATTTGCCATCATGATAGCCATCAGTATACCTGTTACAAGAGATCCAGCCAATAATCCACCTAAAGCCTCTACAGACCATAAACCAATAACTACTGGAGCTAATACTGCTAATAATCCTGGTATAACCATTTCTTTTAAAGATGATTTAGTAGAGATATCTATACATCTTTTATGATCAGGTTTTTCTGTATAATCCATAATTCCTGGATGCTCTCTAAATTGTCTTCTAACCTCTTCTACCATTTCCATAGCAGCTTTACCTACTGCCGTCATAGTTAAAGCTGAGAATAAGAAAGTAAGCATTCCACCAATAAATAATCCTGCTATTACTTTTGGATTAGTTATATCTATTATTAGTAAGTTTCCTGTCAAAGCTTCTATAGATTGTTTATATGCTGCAAAAAGAGATAATGCTGTAAGTGCTGCCGACCCAATAGCAAAACCTTTTCCTACTGCTGCTGTAGAGTTTCCTACTGCATCTAATCTATCTGTACAAGCTCTTACTTCTTCCGGTAAGTTACACATCTCTGCTATTCCACCGGCATTATCTGCTACTGGTCCATATGCATCTACTGCTACTACCATACCTGTAGTTGATAACATTCCCACTGCCGCAATGGCTATTCCATAAAGTCCAGCAAAGTTAAATGCTGCCAAAATAGCAATTACTATCACTATTATAGGAGCTACAGTAGATTCCATTCCCACTGCTAATCCTTCAATTATTGCAGTTGCTGGTCCAGTCTTAGCTGCATCTGAAATTCTATTCACTGACTTTTTACCTGTATCAGTGTATAATCCTGTGAAATAAGCTATAACTAACCCTGCCACTAACCCAGAAACAATTGCATAAAATACACCCATTGAAATACCCAAATATTTTATAACTCCAAAAGCTCCTATAAGTGCTAACACACCAGATATTCTCGTTGCATTTTCTAACTTATGATAAACTTGATCTGGATTATCAGTTTTTACTGTAAATGTTCCAATTATAGATGCTATTATTCCAACAAAAGCAATTAAAATTGGTGCTATAATTAATGCTAATTTAGGATCTAACATAAAATTAGCTTTTACTAAAAGATTCTCTAAAGCCATTCCTGACATAGTTGCTCCTAATGCCATAGTTGCTATCATTGAACCCACATAAGATTCAAATAAGTCTGCACCCATTCCTGCTACATCTCCTACATTATCTCCTACATTATCTGCAATAGTTGCAGGATTTCTCGGATCATCTTCAGGTATTCCTATTTCTACCTTTCCTACTAAGTCTGCACCTACATCGGCTGCTTTAGTATAAATTCCTCCACCTACTCTAGCAAATAAAGCTATTGATGATGCTCCCATTCCAAATCCTGTTATAATTTTCATATCTGCACCAAATATTATAGTTAATACCGATACACCTATAAGTCCTAAACCTACTACTGCTAATCCCATTACAGCTCCACCTGCAAAAGCTACATCTAGTGCTTTTGATAATCCGCCATCTCTAGCAGCAATAGCTGTTCTTCCATTAGCTTTAGTAGCTATTCTCATTCCTATATTCCCAGCAACCCCTGATGTGATTGCTCCTAATATAAAGGTAAGTGCTACATATGGGCTTAAAAATATTCCCAATAAAATAGAAACACCTAAAACAAACCAAATCAACACTTTATACTCTGCTTGTAAAAATGCCATTGCACCTTCTCTGATTGCCTCAGTTATTTCTTCTACTTTAACATCGTTAATTTCATATTTATTAACCTTTGCAGCATAAAAATATGAAGCTATTAACGCTAATAGCCCTCCAATTATTCCCAATAACAATAAATTAATCATAACTCTTTTCCCCCCATAATTTTTTGTTCACTTAAAGTTTCCCTTGAAACTCTTAAACATAATTTAAATAAACGACCTATAAGTATAATTTCGCTCCTTCTAAGTATAGTTTATATTTTTTATTTTTCAAAATTATTTTTTATTTTTTTTATTTTTATAAAATCAAATTTTTTTAATTATAAAAAAATACTATTTTTAAAAAGTAATAAATTAAATTTTATGAACTTATATTTTTATTTTATAACATATTTTTTAAATCCATTACTATAAACTTCAGACATATCTGCTTTTACTATCATTACCTCTAAATTATCATTACTATTTACATAATTTAAGACATCTTCAATAGACATAGAAAAAAAAGCTGTGGAATACATATCAGTAACAAAACCATTATTTCCAATAACAACAACCATCTTCCTATCTCTTATAGGATAGCCAGTTTCTTTATCTAAAAGATGATGATATTTTTTACCATCTATCTCCACATAAATTTGATAATCCCCAGAGACTCCCATAGATTTATTATCTATTCCAATAATATGATATATCTTAGAAGGATCTTTTGGATTTTGTAATCCCACTTTCCAAGAATCACCTTCTGGTTTTGTATTTAAAGTTTCAATACTAGATATAGCGCTTATGAAAGCATGTTCAATTCCATTTTCTGCCAGTATAATTTTCGCCCTATGAATAGCATATCCTTTTAAAAAAGATCCTGTATCTATTTTATTTTTAGATGTCTTTAATCTTATTTTATTTCCTATTATTTCTAAATTACCATAATCTACCTTCAAAACAGCTTTTTTCAAATCATCTTTTTGGGGAATTTCTAATATACTAGAACTATATTCATCAGAGAATCCCCAAATTTTCATTAATGGAGTTATAGTTATATCATATTTAGTTTTACTAAAATTATAAGTTTTTTCTACACCCGAAAACAAATATATTCCTTCTTTATCTAATTGAAAAAACTTTCCTGGATTATGATTTATTTTATAGATTAAGCTATTCTTTTTATGAGTATTAAATTTATTATCTACCCTTTCTATTTCTTTAAAAGCTAAATCCATTATTTTTTTAGCCTTTGTAGAATCATTAGAATAAATTACCATATCTATCATTGTTCCAAAAGCAAATTTTTTTTCCGTTATTTTTTTTTTTTCTATTTTTCCACATCCAATTAAAAGAATTAAAATAAAAACAAATAAAAAATTCTTCATATTTATCCTTCAGTTGTTACTCTTACTAATTCTACTTTTCCCTCTAATACTTCTCTACTAGCTATTTCTGCTTTAGTTTCTTTTTTTCTAGCTTTTATTAAAGGAGTTTCTCCAGCTACTAATTGACCATATCTTTTCCCAAGAGTCATTGCTAATTTATATTTATTAGGTATTTTTTCCAACAATTCATCATAAGTTACTTTTGTTTTCATAATTACTCCTCCGTTATTATTTACTTTCTATCTCTATTATTTTTATCAATTCAGATACAGATTTATCTACAGTTTCATTAATTATCACATAATCATATTCATCTTCAAAATCCATTTCTTTCAATGAATTTTTTAATCTTAATTGTACTGTTTCTTCAGATTCACTTCCTCTTCCACGAAGCCTTTCTTCTAATATTTTTTCTGTAGGAGCTTTGAAGAAAACTAAGCATGCATCTTTAAATCTTTTTTTTATTTGAATTCCACCTTGTACATCTATCTCTAAAACTACATTTTCTTTACGACTTAGTCTAGATTCTGCTTCAGATTTTAAAGTTCCATAGTAATTTCCATGCACATCTGCATACTCTAAAAATTCATCATTTTCTATTCTTTTTTTAAATTCTTTCAAAGTTAAAAAATAATATTCTCGACCTTCTTCTTCTCCTTCTCTTGGGGCTCTAGTAGTAGCTGATGTTGCTAAATTAATATTTAGATCTCTGCGTACTTGTTTACATACTGTCGATTTCCCTGCCCCACTTGGCCCAGAAACGACAAATAGCCTTCCTCTTCCCATATTTTTATTCTCCTTTTTTAACTCCTTCTTTGCTATCTAATTTATTTTTCCAATAGAAAAAAGAATGAAGCATTTTTATAGTAAAATAGGCGACTAAGTCGCCTATCTTTTAATTTTCTTCTACAATCTTTATCTCTAAATCTTCATATTCTTGGAATCCTGTACCTGCTGGGATTCTCTTACCTATGATTACATTTTCCTTTAATCCTTCTAAGTAGTCTTCTTTTCCTTCAATTGCTGCATTTGAAAGTACTTTAGTAGTTTCTTGGAATGATGCTGCTGAGATAAAGCTGTCAGTATTTACAGCAGCTTTAGTAATTCCTTGAATTACACATCTATATTCTATTTCTTCTTTTCCAGCTTTTCTAAGTATAACATTTTCAAGATCTGCAGTTCTCTTCTCAATAACTTCTTCTTCTAAAAACAGTGATCCTCCTGCTTTTAATATTATTACTTTCTTAAACATTTGTTTAACAATAATCTCAATATGCTTGTCATTTACAGTAACTCCTTGATCTCTATACACTTGTTGTACAGATTCCAAGATAAATTGTTCTGCTTCTACTAAGCCTTTGATTTCAAGGACATCATGTGGTGAAATAACACCATCAATCAATTTATCTCCTGCTTTCACTACCATTCCGTCTGTAACAATTAGATGTTCTCCCATAGGAATTAAATATTCTTTAACTATCTCAGAATCGTCTATAGATCTAACTAAGATTATTCTTTGACCTTTCTTTTTCTTTCCAGTGATTTCTACTTTACCATCAATTTGAGTTAAAATAGCCTTACCTTTAGGGTTTCTGGCTTCAAACAATTCTTGAACTCTTGGAAGACCACCAGTGATATCTTTTGTTCCTGAAGTTTCTGGAATAATCTTAGATAAGATATCCCCTTCGTATACTTTATCTCCCTCTTTCATCAATAAATAAGCTCCATATGGAATTACATATTCTGCTACTTTTTCATCTTTAGAATTAAATATAATGACTCTTGGATTAACATCTCCAGTTTCTACTGGTTTAATTGCAAGATACTCTGTAACATCATATTTTTCATCATATATTTCTTTAATAAAGAGTTCTCTATATTCAATTCTACCATCTTTTTCAGCAATAATAGGAATATTATATGGATCAAATTCAGTTAATATATCCCCTTCTTTTACTGATTGACCCTCTTCTACTCTTAAAATCGAACCTGTTGTTACTGTATATTCATATGTTCCAATTATTATTTTTGAACCTTGAGAAACTACCTGTAATTCATTAGTTTCTTTATTTAATAAGGTTCTAATATCATGAAATTCTACTATTCCATCATTTTCTGTTTTAATACTATTTTGAGCAATAGATGTCGAAGCAACTCCTCCTGTATGGAAAGTTCTCATTGTAAGTTGTGTTCCTGGTTCTCCAATAGATTGAGCTGCTATTACTCCTACAGCTTCTCCTAGTAAAATATCTCTATGATTAGATAAATCTCTACCATAGCATTTTCTACAAACACCTTTTTCAAGGGCACATGTCAACGGAGATCTTATTTTAACTGATCTAACACCTTTATTTACAATATCTTGTGCAATTTCTTCATCCATCATTGTACCTCTAGGATATAATAATTCTTCATCATGATAAAGATCTACTGCTATTACTCTACCTAAAATTCTTTCATGTAAATATTCAATAATTTTACCCTCTGAGATTAAGTTAGCAACTTCAATATTTTCATGAGTTCCACAATCATCTTGATTTACAATAACTTCATGTGATATATCTACTAATCTTCTTGTTAAATAACCTGAGTCAGCTGTTCTTAAGGCAGTATCTGCTAAACCTTTTCTTGCTCCATGCGATGACATGAAGAACTCCATTACTGTTAAACCCTCTCTAAAATTTGCTTTGATAGGTACTTCAATAATTTTACCAGTAGTATCAGCCATAAGTCCTCTCATAGCAGCTAGTTGTCTCATCTGTGCGATGGAACCTCTGGCCCCTGAGTTAGCCATCATATTTACAGGATTAAAATCATCTAATCCTTTCATCATATCTGTAGTTACATCTTCAGTAGCTTGAGACCAAATTGCAACTGTTCTTCTGTATCTCTCTTCATTAATAATTTCTCCAGTTTTATAAGCTCTATTAATTTGTGCTACATCTTCATCTGCCTTAGCTAAAATAATTTTTTTAGATTCAGGAATTGTCATATCTTCTATTCCTACAGTTATTCCTGCTAAACACGCATAATGGAACCCAAAATCTTTTATATCGTTAATTAAATTAGCAGTGATAGTGAATCCTTGAGTTTTAAAAAGATCAGTAATCAAACCTTTTAATTGTTTTTTACCAAAAGTTACATCATATCTCTTAACTTCCGATGGTAAAAGTGCATTAAATAAAAGCCTACCCACTGTCGTAGTTACCATTTTTTTAGCTTCATTTTCACCCATTCTTACATTAATAATCGCATGTGTTTCAATGATCTTATTTTGGTAAGCTGTGATAGCTTGATTTTTATTTGAGAAGTTCATTCCTTCTCCTTTAGCTCCGGGTTTCTCTTTCGTCATATAAAAACAACCCATTACCATATCTTGAGATGGTACTGCTATAGGCTCACCATTTGATAATGCTATAATATTATTTGAAGCCATCATAAGAGTTTTTGCTTCCATTATAGATTCTGGTGATAGTACTAAATGTACTGCCATTTGGTCTCCATCAAAGTCAGCATTGAAAGCTGCACATGACAATGGATGTAATCTAATTGCTTTTCCTTCAATTAGAACTGGTTGAAAAGCTTGAATAGATAGTCTATGCAATGTTGGGGCTCTATTTAATAATACCGGATGATCAGCAATTACGTCCTCAATTACTTCCCATACACAATCATCTGCATCTTCTACTAATTTTTTAGCAGTTTTAATAGTTCCAGCAATCTCTCTTTTTACAAGTTCTCTCATAATAAATGGTTTGTATAACTCTAATGCCATCTTTTTAGGAATTCCACATTCATGTAACTTTAATGTTGGTCCTACTACAATTACTGATCTTGCTGAATAATCTACACGTTTTCCTAATAAATTTTGTCTAAATCTTCCTTGCTTACCTTTAAGCATATCTGATAACGATTTTAATTCTCTATTATTCTGAGCTACTACTGGTTTCCCTCTTCTACCATTATCTATAAGTGCATCTACAGCTTCTTGTAACATTCTTTTTTCATTTTTTACAACGATTTCAGGTGCACCGATATCTAATAATTTCTTTAATCTATTATTTCTATTAATTACTCTTCTATATAAATCATTTAAATCTGAAGTCGCAAATCTACCACCATCTAGTTGTACCATTGGTCTAAGATCAGCAGGAATAATAGGAACACTCTTAAGTATCATCCAAGCAGGACTATTTTGAGAAGCTAATAAATCTCTTACAACTTTTAATCTTTTTACTAATTTTTTTCTTTTTTGAGCAGAAGTAACTTCTTCAAAATCTTTTTCTAGTTCTTTAGATAATTTTTTAAGATCTATTCTTTCTAATAATTTTAAGATTCCTTCAGCACCCATCTTCGCTTCGAAAGCTTTACCATGTTGTTGTCTAAATAATTTATATTCCCTTTCAGTTAAAATCTTTCCAACTTCTAAACCAGTATCAGCAGGACTTAATACTAAATATCTAGCAAAATAAAGTACAGATTCTAATTCTTTTGGAGATATACCAATTAAAAGGGCCATCTTATTAGGCGTTCCTTTAGAATACCAAATATGTGCTACTGGTGCAGCTAGTTGAATATGTCCCATTCTTTCTCTTCTTACCTTTGATTTAGTTACTTCAACACCACATTTTTCACATACAAGACCTTTATACCTCATTCTCTTATATTTTCCGCAAGCACATTCCCAATCCTTTGTTGGTCCGAATATCCTTTCACAAAATAAACCATCGAATTCAGGGTTTAATGTTCTATAGTTTATTGTTTCTGGTTTTGTTACTTCTCCATATGACCACTCCTGGATCTTTTCTGGAGATGCAAGTTTAATTCTAATTTTTTCGAAGTTTTTTATTCCCATACTATTAAATAGCCTCCTAAATTAAATCTTTTCAAAATAAGCTTTTTAAGGGCAGGTTTTAGAAGAGAAAGTATACTTTCTCTTCTATATTCTGTCTTTCATAACCCTATCTATAATTTCAAACTACTCGTTTGATTAATCTTCTTCTTTTAAGTCCGCCAATGAGAATTCAGTAATAATTTCCTCTTTTGCCAAATCACTAGAAACATCTATTACGTTACCTTTAGTATCAAATAATTCAATATCCAATGATAATGCTTGGAATTCTTTTAACAATACTTTAAATGATTCTGGTAAACTTGGTTCTGGCATCTCTTCACCTTTAACGATAGCTTCATAAGTTTTGGTTCTACCAATAACGTCATCCGATTTTACCGTTAACATCTCTTGTAAAATACTCGAAGCTCCATATGCCTCAAGTGCCCAAACTTCCATTTCTCCTAGTCTTTGTCCACCAAATTGCGCTTTTCCACCTAATGGTTGCTGAGTTACAAGTGAATATGGTCCAATTGCTCTGGCATGCATCTTATCTTCAACTAAGTGATGTAATTTAAGAATATACATACGTCCAACAGTTACAGGATTATCAAATGATTCTCCTGTTCTACCGTCTATTAAATTAACTTTTCCTGACCTATCAAAACCAGCTTTTTCTAAATAATTTTTTATAGTTGCTTCATGTCCACCTGATTCTTTATCTCCACTATCAAATACTGGAGTCTCAATATAGACACCTTGATCCCCATCTTCATCTTTCATAAATCCAAGAGCTAATCCTAAATGTACCTCTAATACTTGTCCAATATTCATACGCGAAGGTACTCCTAATGGATTTAGTACTATATCAACATGTGTTCCATCTTCTAAAAATGGCATATCTTCTGCAGGTAATACTCTTGAAATTACTCCTTTATTCCCATGACGACCAGAAATTTTATCCCCTACATTTATCTTTCTTTTTTCAGCTATAAATATTCTAATAGATCTATTAATTCCAGCTTTTAATTCATCACCATTCTCTCTAGCTAATTCTAAAATTTCTACCACTGTTCCCTTAGATCCATGAGGCATTTTGAGCGATGTATCTCTTACATCTCTAGCTTTTTCTCCAAAAATAGCACGAAGTAATTTTTCTTCTGCAGGTGGTTCAGTTTCTCCTTTTGGAGTAGTTTTCCCTACCAATATATCTCCTGGACCTACTTTTGCTCCCACTCTTATAATACCTCTTTCATCTAAATTTCTAAGAGCATCTTCTCCTACATTAGGAATTTCTCTAGTTATTTCTTCATCTCCTAACTTAGTAGATCTAGCATCCACTTCATATTCTTCTATATGAAGAGATGTAAATACATCTTCTTTTCTAAGTCTATCAGATATTAAAATTCCATCCTCGAAATTATATCCTTCCCAAGGCATAAAGGCCATTAAGATATTTCTTCCTAATGCTAAATCTCCACCCTTTGTTGATGGACCATCTGCTAAAATACTTCCTACTTCTATTTTTTGCCCCATATTTACTAATGGTGTTTGATGTAAACACATAGCTTGGTTAGATCTTTCAAAATTTAATAATTTATATATATGGTCTTTTTTTCCATCTTTTGTTTTTTCAGTTATTATTATCTTGCTAGCATCTAAACCAGTTACTTCTCCAGTTGTTTTAGAAACAACAACTGCACCTGAATCTACAGCAACTTTTCTTTCTAAACCAGTTCCAACAAATGGAGCTTCTCCTCTAAGTAAAGGCACAGCTTGTCTTTGCATATTTGATCCCATTAGTGCTCTATTGGCATCATCATGTTCTAAGAAAGGTATTAATCCAGCTGATACAGATACTACTTGCTTAGGAGAAACATCTAAATAATCTATCTTCCCAGCATCTACCCATACAACTTCATGCCCAAATCTACACAATCCATCCCCTGTAATTTCGTGTGTATTTTCATCCATTACAGTATCAGCTTGGGCAATAAATAATCCTTCTTCTTCATCTGCTGCTAAATATCTAATATCTTCAAAATTGGCTATCCCATCTGTTACTTTTACATATGGCGTTTCCATAAATCCGTATTTATTAACTCTAGCATAAGTTGCTAAAGATCCAATAAGTCCAATGTTTGGTCCCTCTGGAGTTTCTATTGGACAAACTCTACCATAATGTGAATCATGTACATCTCTAACCTCAAATCCAGCTCTTTCTCTGGAAAGACCTCCAGGTCCTAATGCTGATATTCTTCTCTTATGAGTTAATTCTGCTAATGGATTAGATTGGTCCATAAATTGTGACAATTGACCTGATCCAAAAAAATCTAAAATCAAAGCATTAAGTGGTCTAGTGTTTAATAATGATTGAGGTGTAAGTGCTGATGCATCTTGTACAGTCATTTTTTCTTTTACCATTTTATTCATCTTTGCTAATCCAGATCTAATTTGCATATGAAGTAGCTCTCCTACTCCCCTTACTCTTCTATTAGAAAGATTATCTATATCATCTGTATGTCCATCCCCACCATATAATCCTATTGCATATTTAATAGTAGCCATCACATCTTCTTTAGTCAATACTACAACATCTTCTGCTACATTTAATTTTAACCTTTTATTCATTTTATATCTTCCAACTGAAGCAAAATCATATCTTTGTGGATTAAAAAACATTTGTCTGATAAGAGATCTAGCAGAATCTATAGTTACCATATCTCCTGGTCTTAATTTTTTAAATACTTCCATAACAGCTTCATCAGAATTTTCAGTTGTATCATCTAATAATGAATTTGCCAACACCTTATTCTCAGGTTTTACTTCCCAATAAGTAAGAGTTTCTAATTTTTCATCTATAATTTTTTCTACTATCATCTCATCTATAATACTTTCTGCCTCTAAAAGAATTTCTCCAGTCTCTTCGTCATAAATATCTTCTTTTATAAAACTTCCTTCTATTTTAGTTTTAAGCACAGATAATAATTCATCTCTATTGCTATATTTTTCATAGTACTCTGTAAGATCTTTTACCCTAGTTTCTAATAAATCTTCCATTATTTCTGCATTTGTTTCATAGAAATCTACTGCCTTTAAAAATACAGGCGCTAATACTTTTTTCTTTCTATCGATTTTTACATTTAAATAATCATTTTTATCAGTTTCAAATTCTAACCAAGTTCCTTTATAAGGAATTATCTTTCCAGTAAACATATCTTTTGCTGTCTGAATATTAACTTCTTTAGTAAAAGAAACTCCTGGTGATCTATGTAATTGTGAAACTACTACTCTTTCTGCACCATTTATAATAAATGTAGCATACTCAGTCATTCTTGGGATTTCTCCAAAGTAAACTAGACTCTCTTGTATTTCGTTTCCAGCTTTTTTATTTTCTAATCTTAGCCTAACTTTTAAAGACGATGAAAAAGTTTTACCTCTTTTTTTACACTCTAATTCGTCATTTAGTGGAGGTTCATTTTCATGTAACTCATACCCTACATAATCTAATTTAATGTCTCCATTAGAAGATTCTATTGGAAATATTTCCTTAAAGGCTGATTCTAATCCTTTATTTTCTCTTGAAGTAGGATCTTTTTTAGCCTGTAAAAAGTCCTCATACGAGTTTAATTGGAATTCTAAGAAATGGGGCATTATACCTCTCTCTTTTATCCTTCCAAAACTAGTTCTTTTAATTAGCTTGGTCATCAATTCACTCTCCTTATCTTTATATCATTGAAAATTAATAGTTAATATCTTAAGTCGATCGCCCATTAATATTTAAATCATACCTAATATATGAACTATTAATCTTTGATAATTTTTTCTTTTTCAATGATTAAATAGGGCACTCTAATCTATAAGAGTGCCCTATTTTATTCAATTAGTCAATTTTAATCTTTAAAAGTTAATTACTTAACTTCTACTACTGCTCCTGCTGCTTCTAATTTAGCTACAACATCTGCTGCTTCTTCTTTAGAAACTCCCTCTTTAACTTTTCCACCAGCTTCTTCTGCTAATCCTTTTGCTTCTTTAAGACCTAATCCAGTGATAGCTCTTAATTCTTTGATTACAGCTATTTTCTTAGCTCCTGCAGACATGATTATTACATCAAATTCAGTTTGTTCTTCTACTGCTGCTGCTCCTGCTCCTGCTGCTGCTACTGGTGCTGCTGCTGTTACTCCAAAGTGATTCTCTAATGCTTCAACTACTTCTTTTAATTCTAATACTGTCATTGCTTCTAAATCTGCAATGAAAGTTTCTTGGTTAAATGCCATTTTTATGTTCCTCCTAATTTTTATTTAGTAAGCTAAAAGCTATACCCTAATATTTTTAATTTATTTGATCAAATGATCATATTTTAAAGCAGAGAATTACGCCCCTTCTTTTTGGTCAGCGATAGCTACGATACCGTATGCTAACTTTCTGATTGGTCCTAACATTCCATTTAATATCATAGATAATAATGCATCTCTTGATGGTAAAGTTGCTAATGCTTCTATTTCAGAAACTTCAATTCTTTTCCCTTCTGAGTATCCACCTTTGATATTGAATAAATCTTTTTTCTCTTTACCAAATTCATAAACTACTTTAGCTGGAGCTACTGCATCTTCATATCCAAATGCAAACGCTGTAGTTCCTTCTAAAAGATCGTCAAATGAATCTGTTACACCTGCCTCAGTTAAAGCTATTTTAAATAATCTATTTTTAGCTACTAAGTATTCAGATCCAGATTCTCTTAATTGTTTTTTTACTTCAGTATCATCTTTTGCATTGATACCTTGATAATCAACAAGTACGATTGTTTTAGCGTCTTTGATTTTTTGAGTTAATTCTGCTACTACTAATTTTTTTGCTTCAGTTGCCATTCTTCTAGTCACCTCCTCTTTAAATTAAAATAATCTCTGACTTAAAATTAAGTAAAGACAGAGATCATTTCTGATAGGTAAGGTTATAAGCTTTGTATCCAAAACTGTATAAACCTCGGTAGGATTTACGATTTTCATCACCTACTGTCTTTAGTTCAATTTATAGTTTAAAAAAAGTTAAACTTTAATTAATTAAGCTTCTAAATATTTAGAAACTAAGATAGGATCAATTTTGATTCCAGGTCCCATAGTTAATGATAAAGCTACAGTTCTAAGGTATATGCCTTTAGCTGCTGATGGCTTTAATCTATTTATTTCTGCCATGAAAGCTTTGAAGTTATCTTCAATTTGCTCAGCTGTGAAATCAACTTTTCCAATTCCTACATGAATAGATCCTAATTTATCTACTCTAAATGCAAGCTTTCCTCTTTTGAATTCAGTTACTGATTGTTCTACATTAGTAGTTACAGTTCCTGATTTAGGATTAGGCATCAAACCTTTAGTTCCTAATGTTCTACCTAATTTTCCTAACTTAGGCATCATATCTGGTGTAGCGATTACTACATCAAAATCAAACCAACCTTTTTGGATTTGTTCGATATATTCTTCTGCTCCTGCATAATCTGCTCCTGCATCTAATGCTTTTTGAATGTTTTCACCTTGAGTAATTACTAATACTCTAGTTGTTTTCCCAGAACCATGTGGTAACACTACAGTCCCTCTTACTTGTTGATCAGCATGTCTAGGATCTACTCCTAATCTTAATGCAACTTCAATAGTTTCTACGAAATTTGCTGTTTTAGTTTTTGCAACTAATTCTAATGCATCTTTAACTTCATATAATTTCCCAGTCTCTACTAATTTAGCAGCTTCTACGTATTTTTTAGCTTTTTTCTTTGCCATTATTACTTTTCCTCCTTATGTGGCTTAAGCGAATTTACATCCTACCACTTAATTATCAACAATGTGATCTATATTTAAATTTAAACTCTTAAGTTTAAAATTAATCTTCTATCTTGATTCCCATTGATCTTGCAGATCCAGCGATAACTCTCATAGCTGCCTCTAATGATCCTGCATTTAAATCTTCCATTTTAGTTTCTGCAATTTCTTGAACTTGTGCACTAGTTATTGTTCCAGCTACATCAGTTTTTGAGTTTGCTGCTGCTGATTTAATTCCAGCTGCTTTTTTTAATAAATCTGATGCTGGTGGAGTTTTCAATACGAAAGTAAAAGATCTATCAGAATATACTTTAATTTCTACTGGTATTATAAATCCAGCTTTATCTTGAGTTTTTGAATTGAATGCTTTACAGAATTCCATAATATTAACCCCATGTTGACCTAATGCTGGTCCAACTGGTGGTGCTGGGTTTGCTTTCCCTGCTTGTAATTGTAATTTAATTAATCCGATTACGTCTTTTGCCATTTTTTGTTACCTCCATAATTTCCTTGTGGTTTTAATGATTTACTCTCCCACTTTTGAAAAGATTTTAAGTTACTTATATTAAGACATTACTCTCTTAACTTCATTAACTCCAATCTCTACAGGAGTCATTCTACCAAACATATCTATCATTATTTTTACTTTTCCATGTTCTAAGTCAATGTTATTAACTTCTCCAACACTTCCAGCAAAACCACCTTCAAGTAGTTCTACCATATCTCCAATTTTGAAATCAATTATAATTTCTTCTTTAAGTTCAGGTTTTTCTTCTCCTTCTTCCCCTAAGAATCTAAGAATAGTTGTTACTTCTTCATCCTCCATAGGAATTGGATCAGATCCAATACCGACAAATCCCGTTACACCATTAGTATTTCTTATTACATACCATGCATCAGAATCGACACTGTACCATATACCATCATTTGTTTCTTCTCTAACTGCCTCCATTTCTATCATTACATATCCTGGAAATAACTTTCTAAAAACGATTTTTTCTTTACCATTTTTAACTTCTTTTATTTCTTCTTCAGGAACTACAATTCTAAAAACTTTATCTGTTAATTCAAGTGTCTGAATTCTTTTTTCTAAGTCAGCTTTTACTTTCTTTTCATAACTAGAATACGTATGAATCATATACCATTTTTTTTCTATTGTTCTTTCCATAAATTACCCTCCAAAAAAGGTACCCATCATTTTAAGTATCTTTGAAGCTATAACATCAAAAGCACTTACATAGATACTTACTGCCACGCTCATAGCTGCAACAAGTAATGTAGACTTAACAGTTTCATCTTTGCTAGGCCATACAACTTTCTTATATTCAGTCTTAACGTTCTGTAACAAAGTATTCATAATATAACCACCTTAAGTATAAAAATGGCAGTCCAGTAGGGACTCGAACCCTAAACCCACGGTTTTGGAGACCGTTACTCTACCAATTGAGCCACTGAACTGCATGTTGTTAAGTTATGCTTCTCTAAAATATTACTTTTTAGTTTCTTTATGTACAGTTACTTTTTTATCCCACTTACAGTATTTTTTTAATTCAATTCTACCATCCGTGTTTTTTTTGTTTTTAGAAGTACTATAGTTTCTTCTTTTACATTCTGTACATTCCATTAAAATGTTTACTCTCATTTCTTTACACCTCCACTCATCATATCGGAATTGCTATCCTCCCACAATCTCAATTGTGGTACATGAGCCAAAAATTCGCTCACAAACATAGATAATGATATCATACCTAATACAAAATGTCAATATCTTTAAAGTTTTTTTTATATCTTTTTTGTATCTTTTTATAATTCTTAATATTTTTTATAATATCGATCTTTTCTTGTGACTATGTATCTTTTTTTATTAAAAAAAATATATAAAGAACCCTTAAACATTAAGGGTTCTAAAAGATTAAAAAATTATTTTATAAATATAAAAATACGATTTTAAGAATTTTAAATTTAAAATCAGATATTGAATACTATCAACAATTCATTTTTTTATTTTACAACTATATTTACTATTCGTCCTGGAACAATTATTTTTTTAACTATAATTTTTCCTTCTATAAATCTTATTACATTAGGAGCTTCTAAAGCTAATTTTTCTAATTCTTCTTTTGTAATATTTCTAGAGACATCTAGAGTTGCTCTTAATTTACCATTTACCTGTACACCTATTTGAACATCTTCAGAAATAGTTAACTCTTCTACATGAGTTGGCCAAGCCATTTCAAATAAATGCCCAGTTTCTCCTAATTCTAACCATAATTCATCAGCAATATGAGGAACAAAAGGTGATAACATTATTACCATAGTTCTTACAGTTTCATTAAATATTTTTTTAGATTCACTAGTTATCTTGCCTTTTTCCAATATGTTTGTTTTAAAATTTTGTAACTCATTTATTAATTCCATGTTAGCTGCAATAGATGTATTAAAATGATAATTATCTTCAATAGATGTAGTTACTTTTTTAATAGTCTGATGTAGTTTCATGATTATATTTTTATCCGATTTAGACATTTTTTCTAAATCTATATCCCCTATTTCAAAATATTCTTTATTTTCTACAACCATTCTCCATACTCTATTTAAAAACCTATGAGAACCAGCTAATCCATTTTCATTCCATTCTAATTCTTTTTCAGGTGGTGAGGCAAACATTGTAAATAATCTTGCAGCATCAGCTCCATACTCATTAATAATGTGTAATGGATCTACACCATTATTTTTAGATTTAGACATTTTTTCTACTCTTACTGTTAATTTTTCACCTGTACCTTTAGAATATGAGTTTTCATTTTTCACTTCAACTTCATGGGGATATAGGTATTTCCCTGTACTTTTTTCATGATATGATGGACCTAGTACCATTCCTTGAGTTAATAATCTTTTAAACGGTTCATCTGTAGATATAAGCCCCATATCTCTAAGAACTTTATGAAAAAATCTAGAATACAATAAATGCATTACAGCATGTTCTACTCCTCCAATATATTGATCTACTGGAGACCAATTATCGGTTATTTTTTTATCTATTGGCAATTCTGTATTTTTAGGATCACAATATCTTAAATAATACCAAGATGAATCCACAAAAGTATCCATGGTATCTGTTTCTCTTTTTGCAAGACTTCCACATTTTGGACAAACTACATTTTTAAATTCTTCTGACGATTCTAATGGATTCCCATTTCCTGAAAATTCAATATCCATAGGAAGTTTAACAGGTAAGTTTTCATCTGATTCCATTACTATCCCACATTTTTTACAATGAATAGCTGGAATAGGTGTCCCCCAATATCTTTGTCTAGAAATCCCCCAATCTTTTAATCTATATTTTACAGTCCTTTCTCCAAATCCTAGTTTTTCTACATGTTCAGCTATTTTAATCAAAGCTTCTTTAGACGATATACCATCAAATTGATTAGAATTCGTCATTATTCCTTTTCCAATAAACGGTTCTTTCATCTCATTCACTTCTATTTTTATTTCTTCTTTAGTTTTTTTATCTACAGAATTTATTACTACTCTCATAGGTAAATTATATTTTTTTGCAAAAATAAAATCTCTCTCATCATGAGCCGGTACAGCCATAACAGCTCCTGTTCCATAATTCATAAGAACATAATCTGCTATCCAAAGTTCTACTCTTTCATTATTTATAGGATTAATTAAATATCTTCCTGTAAATACTCCATTTTTTTCTTTTCCTTCTGCAGTTCTAGCTATTATATCTTCATTTTTCATAGCTTCTACTGAATCTTTAATTTCGGGTTTTTCAATTAAAATATCTGCTACCATTGGATGCTCTGGAGCTATAACACAATATGTAACACCAAATATAGTGTCTATCCTTGTTGTAAACATTGGTAATTTTTCTTTTGTTCCTTCCAAATTAAAAGATATCTCAGTACCATAAGATTTTCCTATCCAGTTTTTTTGCATAGTTATTACTTTTTCCGGCCATCCTTTTTCAATTTCTTTATGCCCACTTAATAATTCATCTGCATATTCAGTTATCTTGAAAAACCATTGAGTTAATTCTTTTTGAATTACATCTGTGTCTCCATGTCTCCAACACTTTCCATCTTCTACTTGCTCATTAGCTAATACTGTACCACATTTAGGGCACCAATTAACTGTAGATTTTTTTCTATATACTAAATTATTTTCATACATCTTTTTAAAAATCCATTGATTCCATTTATAATAATCAGGCTTATAAGAAGCAATTTCTCTATCCCAATCGTATGAAAAACCTAACATATTCAATTGTTCTTTCATATATTCTATATTTTTAACCGTCCACTCTGCTGGATGTGCACCATTTTGAATAGCCGCATTTTCTGCTGGTAATCCAAAAGAATCCCATCCCATTGGGTGAAGAACATTATAACCTTTCATGGTTTTATATCTAGCTATTACGTCTCCTATAGTATAGTTTCTTACATGTCCCATATGAAGTTTTCCTGATGGGAAAGGCAACATTTCTAATACATAATAATTTTCTTTCCCTTCAATTTTATTTTTTGTTTCAAATATTTTTTTATCACTCCATATCTTCTGCATTTTTTTTTCAATATCACTGAATATATATTCTCTCATTTACTACGCTCCTACTCTATATTTTTTATGTCATAAAAGATTTTAGATCTCAATCTAACTTAATCCTTTATATATATCTAACCATAGCTCGCTTTTTCTTTTTATTCTTTGGATCGCATTATCTACTGCCTTTATTTTTTCATCCATTTTTACTGCAATCTCTTTATATGGATATCCTTTTACCATATATCTAAAAACAGAAGTTTCTAATGGACTTAAATTTTCTTCCAAATAATCTTTTAATCCATTTATTTGCTCTTTAGAAAGGGCTAATTCTTCAGGATTATATGATTGATAAGATTTTAATCCCCTTAAATATTCTATCTCTCTATTAGTTTCCTTATTTTGATTTTCTATTCCAACAGATGTATTTAATGCTCTATTCTTATTAGAATTGGCTTTTTTTATAGCTGTTATTATCTGTCTTTTCACACAAATCGTAGCAAAAGTTTTAAATGATGCTGCTTTATGAGTATCATATGCCCTAATAGCTTTTAATAATCCAATCATACCTTCTTGAATAAGATCATCTTTTTCAGCTCCTAGTAAAAAATAATTTCTAGCATTCATCATGACAAAAGTTTGAAAATTTTCTACAACCATACCTACAGCTTCTTCATTTCCATTTTTTGCTTCCTCTAATATTTTTTCAGTAACTTCAAATTTCGCTTTTTTCCCCAAAATTTTTACCCCCGTTAAAATCCTATTAAAAATAATTTTCTATTAAAATTATTATCGATTCTTTGAGATTTCCGACAGTAGAATTCCACCTGCAACCGATACATTCAATGAATTTATTTTACCTTTCATAGGTATTTTTATTAAAATATCGCAATGTTCCCTTACTTTTTTTCTTATTCCAAACCCTTCACTACCTAAAACTAAAGCCACCTTATTAGGATATTTTTCTTCATAATAATATTTTTCAGTATTTCCTTCTGCACCATATATCCAAAAATCATACCTTTTTAATTGATCAATTGTTTCTGCTATATTTTTTACTTTTATAATATTCACATATTCTATAGCTCCTGTAGATGTCTTTACTACAGTTTCATTTATCTTTACCGAATTTCTTTCTGGTATTATTATTCCTTTAATACCGAAAATTTCTGCACTTCTAATTAACGCACCAAAATTACGTGGATCTTGTACTCCATCTAAAATAAGTATAGTAGATTTTTCTTCCTTTACAGCACTTTCTAAAAACTCCTTAAAAGTTATATAATAATTGTAGTCACTTATATAAGCAACAACACCCTGAGAATTTTCAATTTTTTTCTTCCCATCTTTTACAATTATATTTTTTTTCTTGGCTTTAGTCTTTAGTTTCACAACTTGTTCAGGTCTTACTCCTACAAATATTTCTATATATTCTATGTTTATATTAGATTCTATTGCTTCATTTACAGCATTAATTCCTATTATTTTTTCCATTTTTATATCTCCACCTTAATCCTTTCTATATTAGCACCTATTCCTTGTAATTTTTTTTCAATTTCTTCATATCCTCTATCTACATGATATATTCTAGTTACTATAGTTTCACCTTTAGCTTTTAAAGCTGCTATAATAAGTGCTGCTCCCGCTCTCAAATCACTAGCCATTACCTCAGTACTACTAAATTCTTTTACACCTTTTATTATAGATACATGGCTATCTATATGAATATCTGCTCCCATTCTATTCAATTCAGGGACTTGCATAAATCTGTTTTCAAATATAGTTTCTTTTATCTCACTAGTTCCTGCCACCAACGCTAATAAAGTCATAAATTGAGCTTGTAAATCTGTTGCAAATCCTGGATGAGGAGCAGTTTTAATCATTATTGATTTTAATTTTTCCATCTTAGCTTCTATTGTAACTAAATCTTTATCAAATTTTACTTTTACTCCCATCTCTTCAAGTTTTGCAACAAAACTTCCTAAATGTTCCTTAATAGCTCCTTTTACTTTAATTTTTCCATTAAATAAAACCGAAAGAATCATATAAGTTCCAGCCTCTATTCTATCTGGCATAATAGAATATTCTACTGGAGTCAATTTTTCTACGCCGACTATAGTTAATTTACCAGTCCCAATTCCTTCAATCTTAGCACCCATAGAAGTTAAGTAATTACATAGATCATCTATTTCAGGTTCTCTAGCTACATTTTCCAAAATAGTCGTTCCTTCTGCTTTTACAGAAGCCATTATAATATTTTCTGTAGCTCCTACACTCGGAAAATCTAAAACAATATGACTACCAACTAATTTTTTAGCTTTAGCTTCTACATACCCATGAGTAATTTCAATTGTAGCTCCTAATCCCTCAAATCCTTTTAAATGTAAATCTACTGGTCTTGATCCAATGGCACAACCTCCTGGGAGAGATACTTTAGCATTCTTAGCGTGAGCTAACATGGGTCCCATCACTAGAAATGATGCTCTCATTTTTTTTACTAAATCATATTCAGCTTCTAAATTAGTCAATCCATTATTTGTTATCTTATAACTATTTTTTCCTATTTTTTCAGTTTTTAATCCTAGACTTTCCAATAATTTCATTAAAGTCCCAATATCTCTTAAATTTGGTACATTATGTAAAATATGAACTCCTTTTTCTATTATTGTTGCTGTTATTATTGGAAGTGCTGCATTCTTTGCTCCACTTACTTCTAATATTCCACTGAGTGTCTTTCCACCCTTTATTTTAAAAGCTCCTATCATCTTTATTCATTTCCTCCTAGTTTTTTTCGATCTCTACATACCGGACATTTAGTTCCTAATAATTTATCTATAATATTAAGTCTTTTAAACTTATTTAAATAACTAGGTAATTTATCTTCAATTTTAAGATAACATTCATTACAAATACTTTTGTTTTGATTTTTAGAAAATTCAGAACCCAATCCTACATCTAAAAAATCTTGATCCATATCTTTTATAATCAATTCATCTTTTTCATTATCTAAAGCTTCACCTGATACTACTACCAGACCTATATCTCCTAGATATTCAAGACCATCAATCAATTCATATCGAAAATTTAATTTTTCTGCTTCTTTTATGTATGGTTTTAGATGTTTCAGGCCTATGTCCCTTCTCAATTTTAAAAGTTTAGCACTATTATTTTTCATTGCTTTTATTACTTCTAGATAAATTTCATCTTCTATTATTTGATCTTTTTTTAAAGCTAATATCACTCTTTCTCTATATTCACCTAAATAATATTTTTTTTCATTTTGAATATTGTATAACTGTTTCATTTTTTTCTCTTTCTCATCTAATAAATCTAGGTCATTCATTTCTTTCATAATTATCATCCTTTTTTTTTGATTTCAATAATAATTATACCACATTAAGATCTTTTTTCAATCCTTCCCAACAAATTAGTTATTTTAATAACTGATGTTTCGCGGTAGATTTTTTTCTAAAAAAGAAATATACTCTTAGTAACAATATTTAAGGGAGTAACTTCTATGAATAAAAAATATTTGGAAACATATTCTAACTTTTTAATTGCTTCAACAAAATCTGCTCATTCTACAGATTTACAGAAAATTACAGATTCTGAATTTTCTAAAGATTCAGTTTATCGTTTTCTTAGTTCAGGTCAGTTTTGTGAAAAAAACTATTGGCTATCTATTAAAAAAACTCTTAGATCTGTTGAAGATTCTAATGCCTGTATTTCTTTTGATGACACTATTATCCACAAACCACATTCTCAAACGAATGAAGTTATTGAATATTACTGGGATCATACTATAAACAAGAGTGTCAAAGGTATCAATATTTTATCTTGCACATATCAAACTAAAGATATTTCTTTGCCGCTTAACTACAGAGTCATTAGGAAAAATAAAACTGTTACGGATGAAAATGGCGAGAGTAAACGTAAAGCAGAGTTCACTAAGAATCAATCTATGAGAGCTATGCTTAAGACAGCAAAAGTCAACAAGATTAAATACCGATATGTTCTTGCGGATTCTTGGTATACAACTAATGAAAATTTGAAATATATCCATAAATATCTGAATAAATTGTTTGTTTGTGCGATAAAAACTAACAGAGTATTTAAATTTTTAGGCGAAGATTTCAAACAATTTAGAAAACTCAACAAAGGTAACTTTCAACCTGGTGAAGTTTACGAGATAGAACTTAAAGGGTGTCTTTTCCCTGTATTTCTAACAAAGCAAGTCTTTAAAAATGAAGATGGAAAAGAAGCTTCACTATACTTAATTACCAATGATGAATTTCTAAACTATGATAGCACAATAAAAGTCTACAAAAAACGGTGGAATATTGAAGTTTACCATAAATCATTGAAACAAAATTGTTCAATGGGTAAAGCAACAGTAAGAACAGTTCAAACAATTATTGGGCATATATTTTGTTCAATATATTCATATGTAAAGTTAGAAAAATTAAAGATGAAAACACAGCTTAATCATTTTAAATTAAAGACAAAATATTATTTGTTAGGACTTAAAGAAACTTTTTTAAAATTGTCTGATTTAAAAACCGCATAATTTTTCATGGGATAAGTCCGTCTAAAATTAAATGGTTACCGCGAAACATCAG
>DDQV01000083.1 GCA_002342785.1 Fusobacteriaceae bacterium UBA2433
AATAATTTGATCTCAGAAAAAAAACATCTCTCTTTTATCTATCCTAAAAATGGAATGAAGATACAACCTATAAAGGATAATAACAGTACCATAAAAAAAGTAAAAGTTATAATAAATAAAAATAATAGCAATCTAACTTATGATTGGTATGTAAATAAAAAATTTATAAAACGTGGAAATTCTACAGAGGAATTTTTAGAACTTCCACAAGGTGAAAATACAATTTTAGTTACTACAAATAATAATGGAAGTGCTAGTATAAAAATTTTAGTTAAATAGGAATAATCTACAATAAATTTTAAATATTATAATTGAAACTGAGACTTAATATAAAAAGACCTAAGTATGATCAAAATACTTAGGTCTTTTTGATATATATATTATTTTTTTAATTTTTTTAAAAATTTATTCTCTCTAGACTACACATCTCATTTATCCATTCTTTAGGGATAGTATCTTCCCTATATGCTCCTATTATCATTCCTATAATGAGTCCTCTAGCTGCTGAATCTCCCCCAGCCATAACATTATTTATCATAGCTTTTCTATAGTCTTCTGAATATTTCAAAATAAAATATATTGTAGCAGGAAATGCACCTCCTACAGTACAAGCCTGCCCCATCTCTTTGATTGCTTGATCATAGGGTAGATCAAGATATTTTTTAGCAGTTTCTAATTTTTTACTAACATATGGATCTTTCATATTTTTTTCAGCTAGTTCCATAGCTTTACTTGGTTTTTCACCATCTAAAACAGAATAGGCAGTACGAGCAAAAAATTCTGTTGCAGCAATAACTTTTTCATTATTGTGAGTTACTTTAGTTTGACTAATAGAATCTTTTATTCCTTGTTCCTTATTAGGAGTACAATAAATAATTGGAGCTATCCTAGAAGCTCCCGAAAGATCTGAAGAATCAGAACCCCATTCTTTTCCCTCTTTAATAGCAACGAGGGTAGCTTTTGTAGCGTGATCAATATAACCATCATAACTACCCATATGCTTAGCCCAAAAAATTTGAAAATTTTCCTTATTAAAAACTTTTTTTTCAGCAAGAAACTCTAAAAGAAGGAGAGTTTGATCTCCATAGTGGGTATGTTCACCTTTTTTTCTGTTAGTATGAAAACTATCATCTAATGGATCATAAAGTTTATTGTATTCTCCAAAATTTTGTTTTATTTTATCACAATCATATATCCAATGGGCTCCTAAAGAAAAAGCATCAGCTAATATTGAACCCAAAAGTAAACCTTTTTTATTCATAAAAATCACCTCTTAAAAAAATTTAAATCCATTTACTATATATACTTTCAATTTTTTTTGCAAAAATCCTCTGATAATTTATAAAATATTTTGTTTTTACAATTTGTTTTATTTTATTTTAATGCTATACTTTAATGAGAACAATTTTTACTATTATACTTACTAGTGCTATGACACACATTTTTTATAAAAATTATCTCTTAAAAAATTTAAATCTATTTAATATAGTATATACTTTTTTTTTATAAATTAGTTTATTTATTGTAATTAAATTTAATTAGGTGTATACTTGTTTAATTTAATTTTAAATCAAGTTTTTCTGGAAATCCTATCTTATAAAAAAAAGAGGTCTTATGAATTGGTCAGAGTTTAAAACAATGAAAAAAGAGATAAAAATATACTTTTTTATATTAGCTTTTGTAGCTTTAGCAAAGGGTATGAGTGATGGAATATTTTCTAATTATTTTAAAGATGCATATAATATTTCTGCATTTCAAAGGGGAATTATTGAATTTCCTCGTGAAACACCAGGAATGATTGCCATCCTTGTTATTGCATTATTAGCATCATTAAACGATATACGAGTAGCAATATTTGCACAAACACTCGGTATAATTGGAATCATTGTTTTAGGAATTTTTACTCCTCAATTTTCAGTGATGCTTTTCTTTTTATTTCTTAATTCTTTGGGAGCACATATATTTATGCCCCTTGCTGATGGTATTGGGATATCCCTGGTAGAACAAGATAAATTAGGAATGCGTATGGGACAATTTAAAGGTACATCTGTTACTTTTTTAATGTTATCATCTTCTATTGTTTTTGTCTGTTTCAAATTAAATATCTTTAGTTTTGTTACAACTATTAAATGGCCATTTATACTAGCAGGAATTTTTTTAACAGTAGTATTAGGACTCTTAATTTTTTTAGATAAAACCATGGATCACCCAGTTATCCACCATAAAAAAATAAAATTTATTTTTAGAAAAGAATATAAATTCTATTATATATTAGTTATCTTATACGGTGTCCAAAAACAAATTATGTTAGTTTATGGTCCTTGGGTACTTATCTCTATATTGGGAAAAAAAGCAGATACCCTTGCTTTATTATCTATTGTAGGAGCGTTTATTGGAATATTTTTCATTCCAGCCTTAGGACGATGGTTAGATAGATTTGGTGTAAAAAAATTATTATATGCAGATGGAATCTCATTTGTAGGAGTTTATTTATTATTTGGATTACTCACAACCGGTTATGTTACTGGTACATTATCAACAGTAGGATGGCCAGTATTATTAGGTTATCTAATGGTTATCCTAGATAAAATTTCTACACAAATGACTTTTATTAGAACTGTATATTTAAAAAATATAGCAGTTGATTCATCAGAAATTATTCCTACACTTTCCCTTGGTATGAGTATGGATCATTTTGTTTCTATTACTTGTGCTATCTTAAGTGGTTTGGTTTGGAGCCTTTGGGGTCCTCAATATATATTTTATTTTGCTGCTATTATCTCCCTTGGAAATGTTTATGTAGCTTATAGAGTAAAACTATAATAAAATAAAAAAAGTCAGAACCTATCCTACTTAAATAGTAGAAGGTTCTGACAAAAATATAATTCTAATCTATATCCAATTTTAAAACTTCTAAATCTTTTAATAGCAGATCATATTCAAAATTACTTATAGCCATCTCTATTTTTTCTAATATCTCTTTGGATTCATCTCCTACTTTTTGATTATACCCTATCTCTGTAATTTGAGATATAATATACCCAATAGATAAAATTTCTACATTTTTAGAAAGTTTATATCTTCTTTCATCACTAGATGTAACAATCTCAACTATAAATTTTAATTTTGATAACATATTTAGGATATCTTGAGTTATTCCTATGGAGATCCCCAATTTATAGGATAATTTATTTGTACTGAGTGGTCTCTCATTTTCCTCATAATTTTTTATAAAATAATATATACATATAATAGATAGATCTCTCTTAGATGAAAAACTCAGATTTATCTCATTTATAGTATAGGAATATTTATAGGAATTTTGAATTATAAATGAAAGGTGAGCTCCTAACAAAATAATAAACCATACTATTTTTTGCCACAATATAAATATTGGAATAAGGGAAAAACTTCCATAAACAGCATTATAATTTAATAAACTAAGTTGTAGATAGATAAAAATAGATTGAGTTATCTGAAATACTATCCCAGAAAATAATCCTGCTGTAAATGCTGTCGATAATTTAACTTTTGTATTTGGAATAATTAAATATATTAGGGTAAAAAATATTATAATTAAAATTTGTGGAATAAAATTTAATATTCCTATCAATCCTGGATGTATTTTTAATATAAAGATCTTAAGTATTGCTGAAAATCCATTCGATAAAACTATGATCAATGGAAATAAAAATATTAATGACATATAATCTGTTAGTTTTCTTACGAAACTTCTAGATTCTTCAACCTTCCATATCTCGTTAAAAGATTTTTCTACTGCAGAAAAGATCTTTATAACAGACCAAATTAAAAATAAAAAACCTGTTCCTGCTATCAATTCACCCTTGGCATTTTCTAAAGTTCTATGGGAAAAAATTAAAATTTGATCTAAAATTTCATCCTGTAAAAAAAAGGTTTTATATAGCTCATCTCTAATTAGTTTTTCTATTCCAAATCCTTTGGTTACAACAAAGGCTATGGCTATCACAGGAACAATTGTCAAAAGAGAATAAAATGTTAATGCAGAAGACCAAAGATCAGATCTACTTTTTTTATAATTTTCAAATGTAAATATAATTAATTTTAATATTTTAAAAATAAATTTATTACTCTCACTAATTTGCTTTCTTATATCCTTTATAAATTTTTTTATATTTAATTCCACTTGCCCCAGCTCCCTAGAAAGATCTTTTTTTTATCTTACTAAATATATATTTATATTATTTTACTCCTAAAAATAATATATTCCTATTAAAGATCTACTTTTTTTCTATTTTTAAGTTTATTATAAATTAAGCCAATTAAATTGTCTACAAAAGATCAAATGAAAAAATTTTATATTTCTTTATATTTAATAAAAATAAACATTTTAAGGGAAAATTGTTATCTATAAAACTTAAGTTATAAAATTAACAATAAATATTGGATTATATTAAAGATTTAATTAAGATAGATATTATAAATTATCTTGTAAATATACTAAATATTATGATAAACTAATCAAACGGAGGTGTTTTTAAACATGATAATTAAACCAAGAGTGAGAGGAAGTTTAGCTCTAAATTGCCATCCTATAGGATGTAAGAAAATAATCGAAGATCAAATTGAGATTGCAAAAACAAATAAACAATATAAAGGTGCAAAAAAAGTATTGATTTTAGGAGCGTCCTCAGGTTATGGATTAGCTACTAGAATTTCATTAGCATTTGGTGGAAGTAAATCTGACACTATTGGAGTTTCATTTGAAAAAGAAGGAACAGTAAAAAAAGTTGGAAGTGCTGGTTGGTACAACAATATATGGTTTAAAGAAAAAGCCGAAGAAGAAGGTTTAATTGCTAAAAACTTTATTGGAGATGCATTTTCCCATGAGATGAGAAAAGAAGTCGTTGAATATATAAAAAATGAATTTGGTGGAAAGATAGATCTTTTAATATACAGTGTTGCTTCTGGAGTAAGACAAGATCCAGATACTGGAATTGTTCATAGATCTGCTATCAAACCTATAAATGAAGAATTTAATGGTTATACATTAAATATTCAAAAAGAAGAGATAGAGTATATGAGTGTTGATCCTGCAACAGAGGAAGAAGTTGCAAATACTGTTAAAGTAATGGGTGGAGAAGATTGGAGTCATTGGGTAAAAACTTTGGTAGATGAAGATCTATGTAATGAAGGTTTCAAAAGTTTAGCATATTCATATATTGGTGGAGATATTACTCGTGCTGTATATAGAGATGGAACTATTGGTAGAGCAAAGGAACATTTAGAAAAAAGTGCCATTGAATTAAATACTTTAGTTAGTGAAAAATTACGTGGGCAAGTATATACCTCTGTTAATAGAGCTATTACTACAAAAGCTAGTGCATTTATCCCCTGTTTTTCTATCTATGCTTCTGTATTATTTAAAGTCATGGCAGAACAAGGAAAGGAAGAATCATGTATGGAACATACTCATAGACTCCTTGCTGA
Organism: Fusobacteriaceae bacterium UBA2433; assembly: GCA_002342785.1. Taxonomy (GTDB): domain Bacteria; phylum Fusobacteriota; class Fusobacteriia; order Fusobacteriales; family Fusobacteriaceae; genus Psychrilyobacter. The sequence goes on from DDQV01000083.1 coordinate 5,470, forward strand.
TATGGTTTATGGAGATACGCCTAATTTCGATACACAAAATAGAATGAGACCAGATTCTTGGGAATTAAGTAATGATATTCAAGAAAAAAGTATAAATATATATAAAAATATTACAGAAGAAAATTTTAAAGAACTATGTGACTTCAAATTATATAAAAAATATTTTATGAATTTAAATGGTTTTGAAGCTGATGGAATTGACTATGATGAAGATGTAGATTTAGAGTGGCTATCAACTTTAAGACCTTAAGTTCTATTCCCGGATAATATAGGCTTTTTAAATATATTTTAGTGAAATTGTTTGCACTTTTTTTTGAATTATGATATTCTAAATTTGTAGAAACATTTATTCAAATTATTAGGAGGATTAAAAAATGGCATCTAAAACAGTAGAAATAACAAATGACACAGGATTACATACAAGACCAGGAAATGAATTTGTAACTGTAGCTAAAACTTTTGAATCAGCAATTGAAGTTGAAAATGAATCTGGTAAAAAAGTTAAAGGAACATCTTTATTAAAATTATTATCTTTAGGAATAAAAAAAGGAACTAAAGTTACTGTTCATGCAGAAGGATCAGACGCTGAAACTGCTGTTGAAAAATTAACAGATCTTTTAGCAAACTTAAGAGACTAATCACTTAAGATAGAAGGTTTGCCTTCTATCTTTTTTTATCTTTTTTATTATTATGGAGGTTTTAAAATGAGAAAACTAATACAAGGTATTGATGCTTCCCCAGGAATTGTAGTTGGGAAGGTATTTTTATATAAAGAAACTGAACTAGTTATCAACAAGGGAAAAGTATTAAACTCAAAAAATGAAGAGGAAAAATTATTAGATGGTAGAGATCAATCAAGGGAACAACTAACTGAAATAAGAAATATGACTGCAAAAAAATTAGGTGAAGATAAAGCAACTATTTTTGATGGTCATATTACACTTTTAGAAGATGAAGATCTTTTTGAAGAGGTAGTTGAACTAATTCAAGATAATCAAATCTCAGCAGAATATGCTTTGACACAAGGTATTGATGTATATTGTGATATGCTTTCAAACTTAGAAGATCCATATCTAAGAGAAAGGGTAGCCGACCTTAAAGATATTGCTAAAAGATGGTTATACAATATAACAGGAACTCCAATCATTGATTTAGGAAATCTTCCTGCTGAAACTGTTATAGTAGCAAATGATCTAACTCCATCTGATACAGCTCAAATAGATCTTAAAAATGTTGTAGCTTTTGTTACACAAATAGGTGGTAAGACTGCCCATTCATCTATAATGGCTAGATCTCTTGAACTTCCTGCTGTTGTTGGAACAAAAACTATCTTAGAAGATGCAAATGACAGCGAAACAATTATTGTTGATGCATTAACTGGAGTAGTTATTCTTAATCCTACCAATGCTGAGATTGTAGAAGCAATCAAGGCAAAAGAAAAATTTAATGTTGAAAAAGAAGAATTAAAACAATTAAAAGATAAAAAGGCTACTTCTAAAGATGGAATCACTGTAGGAACTTGGGCTAATATTGGCGGACCTTCTGATGTTGAAGGCGTTCTTAGAAATGGAGCAGACGGAATTGGTCTTTATAGAACTGAATTTTTATTTATGAACTCTGACAAATTTCCAACTGAAGAGGAACAATTCCAAGCATATAAACAAGTTGTAGAAAGAATGAATGGACTCCCTGTAACTATTAGAACAATGGATATTGGTGGAGATAAAGCTCTCTCTTATATGGAACTTCCTGAAGAAGAAAATCCATTTTTAGGATGGAGAGCAATTAGAGTTTGTTTAGATAGACCTGAAATTTTAAAAACACAATTTAGAGCTCTCCTTAGAGCCTCTGGATTTGGATATGTTAAGATCATGCTTCCTATGATTATTTCATTAGATGAGATTAGACAGTCTAAAGTATTATTAGAAGAGTGCAAAGAAGAACTTAGAAATCAAGGTATTAATTTTGATGAAAATATTCAATTAGGTATAATGGTAGAAACTCCAGCTGTGGCATTTAGAGCAAAATATTTTGCTGCTGAAGTGGATTTCTTTTCAATTGGAACAAATGATTTAACTCAATATACACTAGCTGTCGATAGAGGAAATGAAAAAATTGCTAGTCTATATGATTCTTTTAATCCTAGTGTACTAGCAGCTATTCAACTAGCTATTGAAGGTGCCCATTCAGTTGGAATATCTATCTCTATGTGTGGTGAATTTGCAGGAGATCCATTAGCCACTCCAATATTATTTGGTATGGGATTAGATGCTTTTTCAATGTCTGCTATATCTGTCTTAGGTATTAAAAGAAATATTATCCACTTAGACAAAACAGAATGTGAAGCATTAGTTGAAAGAGTAATGGCTATGGCCACTGCTGAAGAGATTAAAGCTGAGATAATAAAATTTAACGAAAAATTATAAAAACATATAGAAAAGAGAGCAATAATTTTATTATTGCTCTTTTTTTTTATGATTTTATTTAAAAATATAAATATTAAAAAGTATCCTATAAAATATTTTTATCATAATTTTAAAATTTTAAATTGTAAAAATTTAAAAAATAATGAAATAAAAACAATTAATATTTTTTATTTTTTTTAATTCATGAATGAAATTTTATAAAATAAAAAATTCATTATTTTATAATTAATATTTTTCCATTCAGAAATAAAAAAATATAATATATCTTAAACATAAAATAATAAAAAAACAACAACTTATTTATTTTATTGAGCTTACATGTCTATAATGATAAAAATTTCACTTTTATATTATAAAAACATAATATTAATAAAAAAATAAACTATTATTAAGATTTAAAACATTTAATGATAAATCGTTTATAATTACGTCTAAAAATCATAATTATGAACAATAACTATGATTTTTAAGTGAAAATAAATATAAATCTAATTATTTTTTGCTATAAAAAATAATTATTTTAAAAAAAATTCTTGCTTTTTAAATTTAAATGTAGTAAAACATATATAGAAAGATAAAAACTTCACAATTAATTGGTGATACCAATTGATAAAAAGTACTAAAAAAATAAATTATTATTTTTAAATAGTACTAATCTAATTCAGGAGGGATTTAAAAATGGCATTAATGACAGGTGAACAATATATTCAAAGTTTAAAGAAGATGAACACAAAAGTTTATTTGATGGGAGAATTGGTAGAGGACTTTATAGAACATCCAATGATCAGACCTTCAATCAATTCAGTTGCAGCTACTTATGATTTAGCTCACATAGAGGAATATAAAAATGTTATGACTGCTACATCGAATATTACAGGAGAGAAAGTTAATCGTTTTTGCCATCTTCATCAAAGTACTGAAGATCTTAAAAATAAAGTTAAGATGCAAAGATTACTTGGACAAAAAACAGCTTCATGCTTCCAAAGATGTGTAGGAATGGATGCTTTTAACTCTATCTTTAGTACAACATTTGAAGTAGATCAAAAATATAAAACAGTTTATCATGAAAGATTCAAAAGATATATGAAATTTGTTCAAGACAATGACCTTACAGTAGATGGAGCTATGACAGATCCCAAAGGAGATAGAGGTTTACCTCCTCATAAACAATCAGATTTAGATCTTTACCTTCGTGTAGTTGAACAAAGAGAAGATGGATTTGTAGTAAGGGGAGCTAAAGCACATCAAACTGGTGCTGTAAATTCTCATGAACATCTTATTATGCCAACTATGGCTATGGGAGAAAATGACAAAGATTTTGCAATTGCTTTCTCTATCCCATCAGATGCACCTGGAATATTAATGATCTATGGTAGACAATCATGTGATCTAAGAAAATTAGAAGGTGGAAAGATCGACGTAGGAAATCCTAAATTTGGTGGGCAAGAAGCATTAGTAGTATTCAATGATGTTTTCATTCCTAATGAAAGAATATATCTAAATGGAGAAAATGATTTTGCTGGTGTTCTTGTAGAAAGATTTGCTGGTTACCATAGACAAAGTTATGGTGGATGTAAAGTAGGAGTAGGAGATGCACTTATTGGAGCAGCAGCACTTGCAGCAGAATATAATGGTGTAACTAAAGCTTCTCATATAAAAGATAAACTTATTGAGATGACTCATCTTAACGAAACATTGTATGCATGTGGTCTTG
>DDQV01000084.1 GCA_002342785.1 Fusobacteriaceae bacterium UBA2433
AAACTATAAAAAATTAGAGAAGATGAAAACAAGGATTACAAAAGTAAAAGATGGGAATGAATTAAAATTTTTAAAGGCTGATGTAGATGCCTTGGAAATATATTTAAAAGAGATGAAACAAGCTGTTAAAGATAAAGAGAAGGAATGGGAGAATAAGGATAATTTAAAATTGGTGTAGGGGTAGCTATTAAATACAGTATTGATAAAATGGAGGTAGGAGCATGGCAGAGCTATTAACTGTGAAAGAGGTTGAAAGAATATGTAAAGTTAAGCAAGGGAGAGCATACAGACTTATGAAAGAAATAAATGACGAAATGAAAGAAAAGGGGTATATAGTTATAAATGGAAGGGTTAATTCAACTTATTTATATGAAAGATTGGGATTAGGTGGTAGTAATGCCTAGTATTAAGGATAAAAACGGGAAATGGCTATCCCGTTTTTATTTTACAAATTATCAAGGGGAAAAAATACAGAAATTTAAAAGGGGTTTTAAAACAAAGAGAGAAGCACTCGAATTTGAGAGGGAATTTCTAGCCAGTTCAAAATTTGAAATAACGATGAGTTTTGAAAGCCTATGTGATTTATATTTTGAGGATCTTTCACATAGATTAAGAGAAAACACAATGATTACTAAAAAATATATTATCAAAGATAAAATCCTCCCATATTTTGGGAAAATAGAAGTTGGGAAAATAACTCCAATATTGATTAGAAAGTGGCAAAATAAATTAATGTCTAAAAAAAATGAAAAAACCAATAAGGTATATAGCCAGACTTATATTAAAACAATAAACAATAATTTAGTAGCAATATTAAACTATGCAGTTAAATATCATTCATTACAAGAAAATCCATGCCATAAGGCTGGAAGTATAGGGAAAAAACAAGCTGGAGAGATGAACGTATGGACTGTAGGAGAGTTTGAAAAATTTATAAAAGAATTAGAACATAAGCCAATATCATTTTTAGGATTTTATATATTGTTTTGGACTGGGATAAGAATTGGTGAATTGTTAGCACTCACTGTAGGGGATATTAATTTAGATACTCGAATGATACGGGTAAATAAATCGTATCAAAGAATTAATAAAAAAGATGTAATAACTGAGCCAAAAACTCCTAAGGGGAATAGAATGATTCCAATAACTGCTAAATTAACAAATGTTATAGAAAAATATTTCTCTATGATGTATAATCCAAAGGAAGAAGATAGAATTATAGAAGGTACAAAATACAGATTTGAACATGATATAAAAAATTATTGTATAAAATCAGGGGTACAAAAGATTAGAATTCATGATCTAAGGCATAGTCATGCAAGTGTGCTAATAAACTTAGGAGTGAGTCCATTAGCTATAGCAAAAAGGCTAGGCCATGAAAAAATAGAAACTACATTAAATATTTACTCTCATTTATATCCAGAGAAAGAAAAAAATATGATTGATCTATTAGATAGCTTAAATTAATACTGCTCCTAAATTATATTTAATAAGAAAAGTCTACCAATTAAGGTAGACTTTTTTTAAAATTATAGTGATGAATACTTTATCTTTCTTTTTTTCTTTCTAATTAGAAATTTGATAAATTTAATCATTTTTATCAGACCTTGGTTTTATTTTACAAATTTTATTCCCTTTATATATTTCACCATCAAATTTATCTTTAGCAAAATATTTTACATTATCAGAGAACATAGCTATATATTCCTCTCTCTTGTGGATAGATCCTAATAGATCATCTACTTTGGCTATATCGGTGTGAAGTTCATCAGCTAGTTTTATTATTTTAAACATAGCTTCAAACATATGATTCATTTCTTTTTTACTAAACTTATCTTTATTCATTTTATTTTCTATTTCTAGTTTTTGAAGTCTGTCTTCTAGTGCTAGGGTTAGATCTTTTTCACATTGGATAAAGTACTGTCTAACTTCTCGACCTTTATCATTATTTTCTATCATGGAGATTTCTTTTGCCATATCGAGTTTTAAGATGTAATTGATTTCATATCCTAATTTAACCATGGAATGAATACTTCCATTGAATTTTTTAACGACCCCCGTTTTGGTGTCGTTCCAAACAGTAGTAAAATCAACATTTTCTTTAAACTCATATTTTTCTATTCTAGTTTTAATCCAAGTTGTAAAATCTCTTTTTACTCTTAAAAATTTATGTAGTTCCCTTGCTGATACTAGTTGTTCCCCTTGCTCATTAGTTTGAATTTTTACTAGCATTTGCTATCACCTAACTTGAAAGCTATCTTTATAGCCTCCTCTTGTGATGTTACAAAAAATCTGATATCTAATTCTTTGATAAATACTTCAATCAATCCATTTTTTAAATTTTTCATACTCATATCTGTTCCTCCTATTGATATTTAGGAGTTTACAGTGTATAATACTATTGCTGGTAGTGTTATATACACTGTCGACTCCTTCTAGGACTTGTCTTGGAGGGAGTTTTTTATTTATGTAATTTTTCTATGATGATTTTTTTGTTTTCCTTGTCTAAAGTTACCTCTAATTCTCTATCGTCTGGCGTTAGTTCTAATTCATCAGCCCATTTTTTAGGAATAGCTAATCTAGCGGAAATACTCCCTGCACCAGATTTATAAAAAGATAATTTTAGTTTCCTTTTTTCCATTAAACTCCTCCTTTATCGTCCTGTTAAAAGTATATAATAACAGGACGATAAAGTCAAGTTTGTTTTAAAAGTTTTATTTGATTTTATTCTAAGATGTTGTATAAATATATTGAAACTACATATTAAAGAGGGAATAAAATGAAAAAATAGAAACTACATTAAATATTTACTCTCATTTATATCCAGAGAAAGAAAAAAATATGATTGATCTATTAGATAGCTTAAATTAATACTGCTCCTAAAATGCTCCTAAAAATATTAGAAAACAGTATAAAAAGAGAATATGTAGAAAATAGATGAATAAAAAGCACTGAAAATAAAGGGATATAATATAAGAGAATTTTATGACTATTGAGTGGGAGTAGCCCAAGAAGAAATTAAACAAATCTAATTAAATCTAAAATCAGTAGAAATCCTAATTTTATTGAGTTTTACGATTTTATTTTATCTGTTCCAATCTAATTAAATCTAATAAATGTGACTATAAATGTGATTATGACTTTTATAGTTACATTTTTTTATTTAAATTTTCTCCACAATTATTTGAAATTTTTCAAAAAAATTCAACTTGCATTTTCAATAAAAATATAGTATACTTTTATTGTTACAAATTTTAGATGTTAAGGAGGTGATGTTGTGGTAAAATTTAGAAAAGAAAGTGGTATGAAGCAACGTTTGAAAGTGGGTGGAAACTTAGCTTAATTCTAAAGATTTAGTAAAAAGTTCAGGTTATATTTAATATTATGTATCAGAAAATAATTTATAGTTTAAGTTAGGTGGAAAAGTTTATAAGTAACGATAAACTAAACATCCAAAATAATTAAAAGGGCAATTTGATTTATTTCAATTGTCCTTTTCTATTTATTATTTAGAATTATGTAAAAAGATTTTAAAAAGCTTGAAATCAAAATATTAGAGTAAATATTTTAAATAATTATTATTCATCAAACTAAAAGTGGTCAAAAAAAAAGATTATCTAAGAACTTGTCAGAATCAAAGTATCAATATGGATAATTAGCTAAAGATTATATCAATTGTTAGTACATAGCAAATCTGAATAGAAAAAAAGGAGTTAATATGAAGATAGGCTTAGTATGTATGTTAAAGGGAAAGGGAATGAAAAAAGGGTTTACTGGTATAAAAGCACTAGAAAATATGTCCATTAATGAAATTGAAAGAAGAGCTTCTGAAGCAGCTTTATACAACATAGAGTATAACCTAGAGTGCCTAGAATGGGTAAAGAATTATGGAAAAGGGTTATTTAGAGTCTCCAGTAGTATTATTCCCTATAGTGATTTTTGGTCATGGAAAAATTTTGATAAAATACTAATAAAACTGGAAGAATTAAAGAAATTTGCAAAAGACAACAACATAAGACTTATAATGCATCCAGATCAGTTTACTGTAATAAACAGTGAACGTGAAGATGTTGTTTTAAATTCTATTAAAATTTTAAACCATCACTACGAAATATCAAAGTTATTAGGAATAGAAGATATTATTATTCACACAGGGAGTTCAAAAGGAAACTACAAAGAAAGGTTTATAAATAACGTTACCTTATTAGATGAAAAATTAAGAAATAAGATACTACTAGAAAATTGTCATAATGTGTGTATAGAAGATGTTTTAGAAATTTGTGAAAAAACAAATATCAGACCATGTATTGACTTTCATCACGATAGGATAAAGCCTTCTTCTCAAAGTTTTGAAGTATATATACAAAAAATATTTAAATTATCAAAAAATAAAGTTCCTTTGGCTCATATAAGCTCTCCTCTGGGAGTGGATAAAAAAAACTTTAAGTCACACTCTGAATATATATATGATGAAGATCTAATAGAGTTCCAAAAATATTTTGACATATTTGATATGGAGATAGAAGCCAAAGGAAAAGAACTGGCTGTAAAAAAAGTCATAGATTTTTTTAAAAGTAATAGAAATTTAATATAGGTCTAAAATAAACTGTCTAATAACTAGAGTATCATAATCAGTTATTAAAAATAAAGAAAAGCAACAAACAACATTTTGGTTAAAATATAAAAGGTAAAAGGTTAAAATTCTATCCCTTTTAACTGATAAAATTTAATTAATAATAGTACAATAACTTTAAAGCTAATTAGAAAATAGAGGTGTAATATGAAAAGCAAAATAAAAAACTTACTAAATGAATTAAATAAAGGATTAATTGAAAGGGAGGAAGTTATAAAAACTTCCCTCTTAACTCTCATGGCAGGAGAAAATATGGTTATTATTGGCCCTCCTGGAACTGCTAAATCAGAAGTTGCCAGGAGAATTTCAGATATATTTTCAGGAGATAAATACTTTGAATATTTATTGACTAAATTTACTACTCCTGAAGAAATATTTGGGCCAATTTCTTTAAAGGAACTAGAAAATGATATATTTAAAAGAAATACCCAAGGATATCTTCCAACATCAAAAATAGGATTTTTAGATGAAATTTTTAAAGCAAACTCTTCCATTTTAAATTCTCTTTTAACTATCCTCAATGAGGGGATCTATCACAATGGATCTATCAAAGAGAAGGCAAGTACAAAGAGTATTATAGGAGCTTCCAATGAACTTCCTACTAAAGATTCGGAACTCTATGCCTTATATGATCGGTTTTTGACAAAAATACAAATAGATTATGTAAAAGATCCTAGTTTACTTTTTTTCAATAACGCGGTCTATAAAGGAATAGATGAAAAATTAAAGTTTTCTTCTCTAGAATTTGAAACTATCTTGAAAAAAAGTAAAGATATAGTTTTTTCTCCAGAAGTACTGCCTATAATTTTAAAGATAAAAAGTAGGATTGAACTTCTTCCAACAGATTCACTTTTTCCAGAAAAAATTTCAGATAGAAAATTAATGAAACTAGGAAAACTATTAAAAACTGCAACCTATACTACAAGCAAAGACAAAATAGAAGTTATAGATCTTATTCTTTTAAAACATACCCTCTGGAATAATATTGAAAATTTTCCTTCAATTGTAAATATCTTAGAGGAGGAAATTTTAGAAATTGATCCTGAAAAAATAGATCTTTCTAGTAAGATCTATAAAAGATGGGAAGAAGTCTTTGATGAAAAATTTAAAATACAAGAAAAAAACAGCAAAAAAGAACTTCTCTACTATGATATACATAAAAATAAAGTAACTGAATCTATTGGAGAAATACATCTTCAAGATGTCCAAGGAGAGTTCTTGTTCTTTAAGGGTCATAGGGAATATGTTATGGTTTCTTTTGAACAAAGTAAATGGAATATGGGCTTTGTGGACACTGAATTTAAATTGAAGGATGGGAAAAAAATCTGGTTTTACGAGCCCTCATCTACTAAAGTTACTTCCTCTCCAGAATCAAACCTAGAAGGTTGGCTTCCCCTTACTATTAATGGTGATCTACCTCCTGTTATTATAGATGATTTTGATGAATTTTTAGAAAAAAAAGAGACATTAGATATTGATAATCTATCGGATTTTAAAAATATAAGATCTAATTTAGAAGGAGAATTAGTATCTCTTAGACAGGATCTTTATAATTTAAAAGAAAAAAAAGTTAAGCTTTTAAAAGCACAAAAAAATATTTGGATTAGTAGTTCTGAAAAAAATAACTTATTAAAAAAGCTAGAAGATTTTACAGATACAACTAAAAACCTAGAAAAAAAATATTCAATTTTATTCGATAAAATTATTATTTTATTAAGAGAGAAACTATGAATATCTTCACTAAAAAAATCATAAAAGATTTCACGTTCATGGAAACAATTTGGATAAACTATCCAGAAACAAAAGAAGTAAGGGAGCAAATTGCTAAAAATATTTGGGAATATCTATACTATGAAGATAAGTCATATGAAAATCTATCTTCTACCCATTTAGAAGATAGTATGAGTATACTCCTACCATTTAAAAAATTTACTATAAATAATTCTACCCTTACCTCTAAGATTATAAGCGATTTTTTCTTACAATTAAGAGAAAATTGGAATGATATAACACCTATTGAAGATCTAAAAAAAGATGTTGAAAATCTTACAATAAAAAAGATTATATTAAAAAAATTTAGAAATGATAAACTTAGAATTAAACACGAGCAGTTCAAAAGAAAAAAAAAATATTATAAGCATGAGGAAAGTAACTTAATAAAATATCAAAATAGAGCTTCTAAAGATGAACTTAAGATGCTAAAAAGTCTACTTAAAAGTTCTATAGAATCTACAAGTGATAAAAAAACTATTTCTAAACTCAATCTCACTATGGAAGAGATAGAAAGATATAAAACTAATTGGGAGAGACTCCAAAAAACTATGGAAGATTACTTTTTGAATTACTATGAGCTCTTAAAAATTTCAAGGGAACTTTTTCATGATCCCGATCTAATCCCTGGAATGGGATGGGATCTAGGAAAAGGTAAACTAACTCGAAGCGACTTCAAAAAATTTCTTAATATAAGTCAAACTCTCCAAAATAAACCTGAACTTATTTCCTTGATAGAGCAACTAGGAAGAAGCCAAGCTCAGAACCACTTAAAAAAATACAATGGAATAGACAAAGAAACCTTAGCATATCTTAATAATGAGTCTCCTAAGGAATTATTGGGTATCAATCAGGGAGATGACATTTCTAGAATTTTACCCTCTGAACTAGTTAATTTAAAAAATAAGAACTTAAAAAATATTTTTTATTCAAAATTATTAGAAAAAAAATTGATTCAATATCAACTTTCTGGAGAAAAAAATATGTACAAAAAGAGAGGGAAAATAAATTTAGAACCTGAAAAAGGTCCTATTATCGCTTGCATCGATACTTCTAGTAGTATGGAAGGTCTTCCTGAAGAAATTGCTAAGGGTATTGTCATCAAACTGTATAATGTATCTAAAAAGGAGAAAAGAAAAGTTCATCTCATAGTTTTTAGCAGTACTGATGAGCTAGTAGAGATTGAAATAACTAAAAAAACTAACTTCTCTACCTTAATAAAATTTTTACAGCAAAGTTTTTTTGGGGGAACAGACTATACTTTCCCACTACGAAGAGCTATAGATTTAATTGAAAAAAATAAATATCCCTTGGCTGATATTTTAATGATTACAGATGGTCTTTGCAAAATAGATGATTCTTTTTTAAAATTTATAAATAACAAAAGAGATATTTTAAAGTTTAAAATTTATACTTTAGTTCTTAGCCACCATATAGAAGATGATTCCTATAGTGACAAAATAATTAATTATAAGGTCAAATCAAATGAATATGGCAATAAAAATATGATTCTATCCCCTAGAATTAATCCCTATAATACTGTTTAAAATTAAGAAAATAAAAAACTAAACTGTAACCTTTGCAAATGAGAAAAAAAGAATGAGACAACATTTAGACATTCAAAAGATGATTCCTGTAAAATACAGGAATCATCTTTTTTAAATTCCATTGATATCTAATAAAGACAAACTTATATATAAAAAGTAATATGTTTTTACTATCTTAGTTCATTCTTTAAAGAAATTTTTATATTTTCAGAATAATTTATATTTTCCCTATAAGCTGCATTCTTTAGAAAAATAAATTTTACTTTCTTTATATTTTTATTTTTTTAACTTGTTTCTTCTTAAAACTTATAATAAAAATACTACTTATTATGAGTCCTCCTCCTACAAAAAAATTCATTCCTATTTTTTCATCTAAGAGTAACCAACCTAAAAATGATCCAACTAGAGGTTGAAAAAAGAAAAATAAAGACCCTGTCCCAGCATCCATTAAGTCCATTCCCTTATTCCACAAAAAGAATGCTCCAGCTGTTGAAACAATTCCTATATATAGAGTAGCAGGAATCACAAGGGGATCATTTAATAATATTTCATGAGTTTGTAACTCCCAAATTGCAAATGGCGTAGTAAATATCAAAGCAAAAAAGATCGTATAGGTAGTAATCATCAAAGATGAAAATTTTGCTGATGCAACTTTTACATATACAGAAAACAAAGCCCATGTAAGAGCAGCCATAACTAAAATAATACTTCCTAAGAAATAATCTCCCTCACTTTTTTCAAACCCAATAACAATTATTACACCTAAAGTGGCAACAAGTAATGAAATCAATTTTTTTAAAGTTATTTTTTCTTTTAAAATTATCTTAGCAAAAATAACAATAAAAGCAGGAGTAGCAGAAGTAATAAGTGCCCCAGCATGAGCACTAGAAAGCTTAGTTCCTATAAATTGACAACTTATAGAAATAAAATATCCTATAAATCCTATCCATAAAAGAAGGATCCAATCTTTCTTTTGGATTTTTTCTTTTTTTTTATTTCTTTGGGAATATTTTAAAAATCCAAATAAAGCAACAAATGCTATTGCATAACGTAACCATACTAATGTCATTGGTGGTATAAAATCCAATACATATTTACTAGCTACATACATTCCACCCCAAATACTTGCTGCCAAAGATAGACAGAGTCCTCCTAGTAAATTTTTATTCATATTTAATCCCCCTATATAATCTTATTTTTCCTATTTACCTTATAATTTATTATATGATTTAAGTTTAATTTTGTAAATCATTAAATAAATTTAGACATAATAAATTTAAATATTTTTACCTAGTAAATATAATTTATCACCTTATTTTTTATAAATTTAAAATAAATAAAAATATTTTTTTAATTTATTTCTAATTATTAAAGATAAAAATTAAATTAGTTAAAATAAAATAATATTGATAGAATAGAGGTAGAGGTAGAGGTAGAGGTAGAATAGAGGTAGAGGTAGAGGTAGAGAAGATATTTTTTTCTTGCAATTTGGTATAAAAATTGCTTAACATAAAAGTATATTATAAAATAATAATCTGGAGGAGATCAAATGAAAGATCTAATAATAGTTAGAGGTGGAGGAGATATAGCTTCTGGAATAATACAAAAATTTCATAGAAGTGGATTCAAAGTTTTAGTTTTGGAAGTAGAAAAACCATCTTTTATAAGGAGAACTGTCTGTTATGGAGAAGCTGTCTATGAAAAAGAAATATTCTTAGAAGAAAGTAAAGCTGTACTAACCTATGGAATAGATGAAATTAATAAAATAATAGAAGAAGGAGATATAGCGATAGCTATAGACCCTTATGGAGATCTAATAAAAAAATTAAAACCATTAGCTGTTATAGATGCTATTCTAGCTAAAAAAAACTTGGGAACGACTACCTCTATGGCTCCTATTACTATTGGACTGGGCCCTGGATTTAATGCAGGAAAAGATGTTGATATTGTTATAGAAACAATACGTGGTCATAATCTAGGAAGATTAATTTTTTCTGGATATGCTAAAGACAATACTGGTACTCCAGGAATTATAAAGGGATATGGGCGAGAAAGAGTTATCTACAGTGAAGTCCCTGGTATTATTAAAAATATAAAAAAGATTGGAGATATTGTAGAAAAAGATGAGATCATTGCTTTTATAGGAGATATTCCTGTAAGATCTCCCTTAACCGGAATTTTGAGAGGTCTTATAAGGGAAGGATATAAAGTCACTAAAGGATTTAAGATAGGAGATGTAGATCCTCGTAAAGATGAACAACAAAATTGCTATACTATATCGGATAAATCCAGAAATATTGGAGGCTCAGCTTTAGAAGCTGTTTTATATCTAAGGAAAAAGATTTAGATGATAAAAAAAATATTTTTTATATTAATAATAATATTGTTTATAAGTTGTAGTAAAGATGATGAAGATAAAAAAACGGTCACTATTAGTGCTGCTGCTAGTCTTACTGATGGAATAGAAGAAATTGCAAAAAATTATACGAAAGACACTGGGATAGATGTAAAAATAAATTTAGGTGCTTCTGGGTCATTGAGAAAACAGATGGAAGAGGGAGCTCCTGTAGATTTTATATTTTTAGCTTCTAAAAAACATATAGATAAACTTTTAGATGAAAAAATCATCGATAAAAGGAAAAATCTCTTAGAAAATACACTGGTAGTTGTAGGAAATAAAAAAATGAAAAGTTTAGAAGATATTTTAAAAAATACAGACTACCCTATTGCCATGGGAGATCCTGATTTTGTTCCAGCAGGAAGATATGCTAAGGAAGCAATTAAAAGTGCAGGTTTATGGGAAGAGTTTAAGGGAAAAACCCTTTTTACTAAAGATGTCAGGTCAGCACTTTTTTATGTTAAAATAGGTGAGGTAGATTATTCTATAGTTTATAAAACCGATGCTCTTCTCTTAGAAAATAAAGAGATCTATCCCATTGATAATAATTTACATTCTCAAATAATATATTCATCAGGAGTAAAAGTTGGCAGTATTCCAGGAACAAAATTTAATGACTATCTCTCTAAAAATATTGGAATTTTTGAAAAATATGGATTTAAGGTAAAATAGATGATATTAGAAGCGACAAAACTTTCTTTAAAAATAGCTTTTATAGCAACTTTTATAAGTATCATTTTAAGTTTTATAATAGCAATTTTTATCTATAAAGGAAAAAGAAAAAGAGATAAATTCATTGAAGGATTTATAAGCTTTCCATTATTTTTTCCCCCTTCAGTTTTAGGATATGTACTGCTTATCCTTCTTGGAAAAAATGGAATCTTTGGAAGATTTCTTTATAATTATGGAATACAAATTATTTTTACTTGGAAAGCAGGAGTTATAGCATGTGTTGCTGTTTCCCTTCCTATGGCATACCAATGTATTAAAGCAGGTTTTTTGGAGATCGACCGTGAATACATTGAAGCAGCCATTGAAATGGGAGCTACAAAATTAGAGATGTGTAGATATATTATATTTCCACTTATTCGAAAAAATATCGGAGCCGGTGCAGTTCTATCGTTTGGAAGATCCTTTGGAGAATTTGGAGCAACCCTTATGATTGCAGGTAATATTCCAGGAAAAACTCAGACCATCCCTATGGCTATCTATTATTCTGTAGAAAGAGGAGATAATCATTCTGCCAATATACTTTTAATCATAGTGACCTGTATCAGTTTTATCGTTATGTGGAGTTATAACCACTACTGGTTAAATAATAATTTTAAACAAACTTATAGTTTTAAAAAGAAAAATTCAATACAAATCAAATAGGTGGCTAGATAATAATGGAAAATAAAAATATACATTTAAATCAAATTGCTAAACATGTTAAAAAATATGCCAACGTAATCTCATCTGTAATGAAGGTAGATGTAGAAATTGTAGATCAAGATCTAATTAGAATAGCTGGGACTGGTATTTTTTCAAAAAAAATAGGTGTAAAAGCTACAGGGTGTGTGTATAAAGATGTTCTTAAAACTGGTAAGTCCCATATAATTAATGAACCAGGTAAAGATAAACTTTGTATTTTATGTAGTGAAAAAAATAGATGTCGAGAGACATTAGAGATCTCTACACCAATCTTTCACTTTGATAGTATAATAGGTGTAATAGGTCTTGTATGCTTTACAGATATACAAAAAAACAAAACTATGAAAGATATTGATTCTTACTTAAAATTTATTAAACAAATAAGTGAATTTATATCTATTAAGGTAAATGAACAAGTTGAAACTCAAGAGAGAGAAAAAAAAGAAACAATCTTTTTAGAAATATTAAATATTATAGATAAAGGCGTTTTGGTTTTAGATGATAAAAATAAAATTGTCAATATAAATAACTCAGCAATAAATGAATTAAAATTATCATCTAACCCCTTAAATCTTAAGGTAGATATAGAAAATAAAAACGAATTTTTATTTGGAAAAGAAACTTATGTCCTTTCTATTGAAAATAAAAAGTATAATCTTGTAGGAGAGATACTTCCACTCATAAAGATAAAAAAAGAAACTTTTTTAATCTTTATGTTTGATAATCTACAAAAAATTAATGATAAATTTCAGCAGCTATCTACTGAAAGAGTATTAGGAATAGACGCTATAATAGGAGAGTCTAATCCAATGTTTAGACTTAAGGAAAAAATAAAAAAAATAGCTTCGACAAAATCAACTGTATTAATTACTGGTGAAAGTGGAACTGGAAAAGAACTAGTTGCAAGAGCTATCCATACTGAATCTAATAGAAAAAATAAACCCTTTATTGCTATAAATTGTGGAGCTATTCCTGAAACTTTACTCGAAAGTGAACTTTTTGGATATGTCAAAGGAGCATTTTCAGGAGCAAATCCAAATGGTCGAATGGGAAAATTTGAATTGGCAAATGGAGGAGTTATTTTTTTAGACGAAATAGGAGATATGCCCCTTTATCTTCAAGTTAAACTTCTCAGAGTTTTACAAGAAAGAACATTAGTAAGAATTGGTTCTAATAAATTAATGGACCTAGATATAAGAGTCTTAGCTGCTACGAATATAGACCTTAAAGAAAAAATTAATAAAAAGATGTTTAGAGTAAACTGTAACCTTTGTCAAG
>DDQV01000188.1:0-22367 GCA_002342785.1 Fusobacteriaceae bacterium UBA2433
TTTAAAATATTTTTATTTTTAGAGAGTATTTTAATTTCTTTTTCAGTAAATAATTTTTTAGACATTTGAAACTCCTTAACCTTTATTTTAAAGTATACAAAAAACCTGTAAACTTTGACACTCTTTTTTTCTAGTGTCTAGTTTACAGGTTACAGTATAGATTCTCTATACTCTTTATTTAATTTTACAGTCACATCTATCTCATCATTGTCACTATTAATCGTTAGAGGTACTCCACCTTGTATTTGATTTTTTATCATAGTTGCTATATTACTTACACTAACTCCATAGTAACTAGCTTTTTCTCTATCTATAATAAATTTTCCTTCTGGTTTTCCACCTTCAAGAGATGTACTTATATCTACTAGTCCTGGTACATCTTCTATCTTTTCTTTCAATTGCTCTATCATTATCTCTAATTGTTTCTCACTATCGGAATAAAGATTAAATTCCACATCATTTATATCATTAGCTCTTATAATAAAACTTGGAGCTACAGTAATATCTGCATCTGGAACATCTTTAAATCTTTTTCTCAAATCTCCTATAATATCATACATACTCTCATCTCTAGATATTTTTTGTCCTGCATTTATATTTAATATTACATCACTTGTATTCCCAGATACTGAATAATCTTTGGCATAATCTATATTTAATACCTCTGCTTCTAAAATACCTGCAACTTTTTCCGCTTTATTAATATCAGCTCCTGAAGGAAGTGATGCTATTACAGCAAATCTACCTGTATCTTCTACTGGTAAAAATCTAGATCCTAGATTCTTTGACATAAATACAGAACCTATAAAGAGTAATATTGCTAACATTACTACTGTGTATCTTCTTCTTAAAGAAAATTTCAATACATGTACATATTTTTTCTTTACAACTTTCATAACTTTTCCTTCATGGGCTAAGTTTCTATCTTTTTTTAATATCTTACTACACATCATAGGAACAAACATTACCGCTATGATAAATGATGCTGTTAAACAAAATGTTATTGAATAAGACATATCTCCAAATTGTTGCTTTACTATTCCTTTTTGAAATACTATTGGAAAAAATACAGATATCGTAGTTAGAGATGAAGTTATTATAGGTAAAGTTACCTCCCTTGCTCCTAATTTAGATGCTGTTATTTTATCTTCTTTATACTCTGTCAATCGTCTAAAAATATTATCTATTACTACTACTGAATTGTCAACTAACATCCCGACACCTAAAGATAAACCCATAAGCGAGATTATATTTATACTTACTCCCATTGTATTTAAAAAGAAAAACGTAAATATTATAGATGTAGGTATAGCCATAGCTACTACTAATGTTGCTGATAAACTCTTTAAAAATATAAACAATACTATAGATGCTAAAAATACACCTAAATAAGCTGTTTGCTTTACATTTGATATGGAATTTAATATGGATACAGATGAATCATATTGGACAGATATCTTTGTATTTAATGGTAATGACCCCTTCATACTTTCCATTATTTTCTTCACTTTTTTACCTATTTCTATAGCATTACCATCATCTGTTTTTATTACTCCTACAATTAAACCATCTTCCCCCTTCATTTTCAGAATACTGTCTTTATCCTTTCCTGCCATTTTTACTATAGCTATATCTTTTATTTTCAAAATATTTCCATTATTATTTTTTTAAATAACATTCCCTATCTCTTCTGAAGTCGTCAGCTCTCCATCTATCTTTATATAAAACTCTTTTGCTCCCTCTTTTAGTGTTCCACCTGGCATATTTACACTAGATTCACCCAGTATATCTATTATATTTTGAATTGTAAGATTATAGTTTTCTAACTTTTCAGGGTCTATATCTACAAGTACTTCTTGCTCTTGTCCCCCTCTTATCATTACTTGAGATACTCCATCGATTCTCTCTATAAGTGGTTCTAAAGAATTATTGGCAAAAGTTCTCATTTCCATGGTACTTCCACCTGAAAGGCCCATAACTATTGATGGTTTTCCAGACGTAGATTGCTCCCGGATCTCAGGTTCTTCTATATCCTCTGGAAGATCATCCATTATTTGATTTATCTCATTTTGAAGTAGAGTTATCTTCATCTCTACATCTGTGCCATAATCAAAACTGACATCTATCTCTGATTTTTCTACTTCAGATGTTGAGTTATACTCTGTTATTCCATCTATATTGGAGAGTATATCCTCTACCTTAGTCGTTATCATCTTTTCTACATCTTCTGGAGTAGCTCCATTCCATTCTATTGTTATCCTTGCCATTGGTTCAGATGTACTAGGCATCATCTCAATTGGCATTTTCGATAGTCCTAAAACTCCTAAAAATATCATTGCCACAATTATCATTATAGTAGTTGCTGGTTTTTTTATTGAAAAGTTAGACAAATTCATCCTTTATACCTCCTTTAAATTATCATTATTTTTAAGAAGGTATTGTCCTTGAACTATTACTCTATCTCTTTTTTCAATATTTTTTAAAAATATCTGTTGTCTATTTTCTGTAGATATTCCTAGTTCTACTTTATATATTACTGCTCTCCCATTTCTAGAGATTGCTATATAATTATACATATCTTTTAACATTATTGCTCCTTTTGGTACAAAATATCCCTCTATCTCTCCCATATTAATTTTAACTTTCGAATACATCCCCTTTAACAACTTTCCTTTATTATTTTCTACAATTACTTTTGTTTCATATGTTTTTGTATCTGCATCTGAACTATAGTTAATCTTTTCTACTTCACCTTTTACATTATCATCAATAGCCTTTAGTTCTACAGAGGTCCCCACAGATATTTTTCTGATATCCTCTGCTGATATTCCAATAGCTACTTCCATCTTACTCGTATCAATAATTGTAAATAGTTCTTGATTATTAGATATTTTTTCATATTTTTTTACATTTAAATCTGTAATTGTCCCTGAAATTTTAGCTTTTACTGCTAGATTAGCATAATCCTCTTTCGTCTTCATATATATTGCATTTGCTATTTCTAGATCTCCCTTACTCTCTAAAAGTTGATTTTTTACAGTTAAATAAGAATCTTCAGATATAAGTTTCTTTTCAAATAAAATTTTATATTTTTTATATGAAATATTTTTAGTATCATAATCTGACTGAGCTTTCATAAGATCTCCTTTAGCTTCTAGGTAAGTTGATTTTGTATCTGAGTCCTCTAGAATATTATAATATCATCTTTTTTCACTCTATCTCCATTTTTGTAGTTTATCTTTTTTATATCACCTCCTGTTTCTGTAATATGAATTACTTCATTTAATGGAAGAAGTTCTCCATTATAGTTTTTTATATTTTCTTCTTTTGTTAATTTCAACTCTATACTCTCAATATTTTTAAATACTTCTTTTACTTTTACATCTACTTTTTCTGCCTTTCCACAAGCTGTTAATATTGTTATGACAATAACTATAAATATCTTTTTCATCTCTTCCTCCTGAATTATTTTATTATATTTAAATATTCCTCATAAGCTAGGTAATAATCTAATTGAGAGTTTATATATTCTACCTCTGCTTCTCTTAAATCTGATTCTGTCTGAAGATAATCTACGGTATCTATCAACCTATTAGCATATTTTTCTTTATCTATCTCATAGGTTTCTTTTAAAGTTTCATAATATTTTTCCTTTGTATCTATAAGATTATATAAAGTTTTCATGTTTAGATAATAAGTTATAATATTTTGTTCTAACTCTTCTTTACTATCTTCCACAAGAATACTTACTTTTTCTGTTTCAAGTTTTTTTCTTTCATAAGAATCCATAGAACTTCCAAAATTAAATATATCCCATTCAAATGAAACACCCACAGTCCACTCCCAATCATTTCCTTGGGAAGCTTTTGAAAAACTAGCTTCTTCTGGACTTTCATATGTATAATCAAGATCTATTTCTGGAAAAAAATCACTTCTAGAAACTTTTTGTTCTAATTTTTTAATATCTAAATTTAACTTTTGTTGTTTTATTTCTAAACTTTCTTTTAAAGCTATTTTTTTATCCATCTCGACTTTTATATCTTCAGGAGAAAGAATACTTGTAGTTATATCTTTTAATTTTATATTTTCTTTTAAAGAAATTCCCATTATTTTTTTTAATACAATCTTTTCTGTAGATATACTATTTCCAGCCTCTAAAATATCACTCTGAGTTTCATATAATGAAGATTCTACCTTTAAAATTTCACTCTTATCTATAATACCAAGGTCATAAAAAACTTTTTGCATTTTGAGTTCTTCCTTCCTTTCTTTTTGTGAAGCTTTATATACTTCTAATGCCTTTTCTAGCTGTAATATTTTTACATATTCCTTCACTACCTTAAGTCTTGTATCTGTCATATCTTTTTGATACATTATTTTGTATAAATCAATTTTTTTTTTAGCTCCTTTTGCTCCATAATAGATACTTCCTCCTGAAAACAAAGTTTGACTAACTGTTATTCCATTTTCAAAATAACTTTCTGTATCTTCTTTTCCCTCTTCATTTCCTGTATAATCAATATCTATACTCACTGTAGGAATCCCATCTTTATAGGCTTCTTTATACAATAATTTTTGTTGTATAGTTTCTATCTGTCTAGTTTTTAAACTCTTATTATTCTCATATGCCTTATTTACTGAATCTTCTAAAGACAGTTCCATTGAAAAAATCTGGCTAGATATAATAAACATTATGATTGATATTGTTTTTTTCATCTTATATTCTCCTTTTTTTATTTAATTTTTTTTAAACCTTCATGTTATATTTTATTAACTATAGTAAACCTTCGTCCGACACTAAGGTCAATATTTTTTGTAAAAAAAAAGATGATTTCCGTATTATACGAAAATCACCTTTTATAAAAATTTTATAATTACATACTTTCTTTTACTTTTGCTACTATATCTTTTGCTCTTAATCCATATTCATCTAATAATTGATTACCTGTTCCAGATTGACCAAACTTATCATAAATTCCTAATTTTTTTACTAATGTTGGATGAGTTTCTCCTAAGAATTCAGAGATTGCTCCTCCTAATCCTCCTATCACTGAATGTTCCTCGCAAGTTACAATAAATTTTGTCTCTTGTGCTGCTTTTAAGATAGTAGGACCATCTAATGGTTTAATTGTAGAAACATTAATTACTCTTACTGAGATCCCTTCAGCTTCTAATGTTTTTGCTGCTTCCATAGCTTCATGAACTAACATTCCTGTAGCTGCCAATGTAACATCTGTTCCTTCTTTTAAAGTATTAGCTATTCCGATTTCAAATTTATAGTCAGTGTCTTTGTAGATATCTTCTGTATCTAATCTTCCTGATCTAAGGTACAATGGACCATCATATTCTGCTGCTGCAAAAACCATTTGTTTAGTTTCTTCGGCATCTGCAGGACATAATACTACCATTCCTGGAATAGATCTCATAAGAGAAATATCTTCTACAGATTGGTGTGATCCTCCGTCTTCCCCTACAGAGATTCCTGCATGAGTTGGAGCTATTTTAACATTTAGTTTTGGATATGCTATAGTATTTCTAATTTGTTCAAATGCTCTTCCGGCTGCAAACATTGCAAATGTAGAAGCAAATGCTATCTTACCAGTAGTTGCAAATCCTGCTGCTGTAGCCATTAAATCTGCTTCTGCAATTCCTACATTAAAATGTCTTTCAGGGAATTCCCCTTGAAATATTGAAGTTTTCGTAGATTTAGATAAGTCTGCCTCTAAAACCACTACATCTTTATTTATTCTTCCTAATTCAGCTAACGCTTCTCCGTAAGCTTGTCTTGTAGCTTTTTTACTCATTTTTTTGGCCTCCTATTAGTTATTACAACATTCTACGTGCTTTAATTCTTCTAATGCTCTCTCTGTTTCTTCAGGTGTAGGAGCTACTCCATGGAATCCACACACATTTTCCATAAATGAGACTCCTTTACCTTTAGTCGTTTTAGCTATAACCATTGTAGGTTGACCTTTATGAGCTTTTGCAGCTTCTAAAGCTTCTAATATTTCTTGGTAGTTATGACCATCTATTACGATTACATTCCATCCAAATGCTTTCCATTTCTCATCTAATGGTTCAACACCCATTACTTTATCTACGTTTCCATCTATTTGTAAATTATTAGAGTCTAAAAATGCACATACATTATCAAGTTTATAGTGAGCAGAAGTCATCGCTGCTTCCCAAACTTGACCTTCTTGAACTTCTCCATCTCCTAATAATACATATGTTCTATATGATTTATTATCTAATTTTGCTGACAATGCCATTCCATTTGCTACTGATAATCCTTGCCCTAATGAACCTGTAGAAATATCTATTCCTGGTAATTTTTTCATATCTGGATGCCCTTGTAAAGGTGATCCAAATTTTCTAAGTGTTCCTAGTAACTCTTTATCAAAATATCCTTTTTCTGCTAATACTGCATATAACAATGGTGCTGCATGCCCCTTTGATAAAACAAATCTATCTCTATCTTCCATCTTCGGATTTTTCGGATCAACATTCATCTCATTAAAATATAGTGTACTTACTATATCTGCTGCTGATAATGATCCCCCTGGATGTCCTGATTTTGATTTACAAATCATAGTCACAATATCTTTTCTTAACTGTGTAGCTTTTTCTTTTAACATTTTGATATCTGCCATTTTAACTCCTTTTTAAATAAAAATTAGTGTACATTATATGTTTTTTCTACCAGTATTATATGTAATTTACTAGTTATTGTCAAGTTATAAAAAATAGTATAGAGTTCAGAATCTTGAATTTCTAACTTAAAATTCAACATTAACTCTGCCTTCTATACTGTAATTTTATTTATTTTGTTCCTTCCCAGTCAGCCAAAAATCTCGCTATTCCTGCATCTGTTAATGGATGTTTAGTCATATTTTCAATTACACTAAGAGGCATAGTTCCAATATGTGCCCCTGCTTTAGCTGCTTCTTTTGCGTGTAATGGATTTCTAATACTTGCAGCAATTATTTCTGTTTTTATATTGTGTACATTAAATATTTGTACAATTTCTTTAACTAATTCAATCCCATCTATACCGATATCATCTAATCTTCCCAAAAATGGAGATACAAATGTTGCCCCTGCTCTAGCTGCTAATAGTGCTTGATTAGGAGTAAAAATTAAAGTTACATTAGTTTTTACTCCTTTTTTAGACAGGGCAGAACACGCTTTCAATCCTTCTATAGTCATAGGTAATTTTATTGTAATATTTGGATGAATTTTAATTAAATCCTCTGCTTCTTCTAACATTTTTGGAGCTTCTAATGAAATTACTTCTGCACTTATAGGACCATCAACAATAGATGTTATCTCTGTTACTACCTCTTTAAAAACCCTTCCTTCTTTTGCAATAAGTGATGGATTTGTAGTTACACCACAAATAACCCCCATATCATTAGCTTTTTTTATATCTTCTACATTTGCTGTATCTATAAATATTTTCAACTTTATTCCTCCTTATATATTTATTTTTATATCATTTTTATTAATTTTAAATGTATTATAGATTATATATACTTATTTTTTATTAATTTCCTACAATTTACCTCAAAATTAAATCTAATCCTTATAATTTATCTTACTACAATCTATAAGTTATAAATATGTCTTTTGTCCTAAAAATAAATATACTTATTTATTTTATTATCTTTATAAAATAAATAGGAAGAAATTAATTCCTCCCCACCTATTTATCTATATTTTTATTTTGTAATTAACTGTAATTCTACAGGAATATATTTAGGAGTTTTTTCTTCTTGTATTATTTTGTTAGCTGTTTCTATACCTTGAGATCCTATCAATCTTGGTTGTTGAGCTACAGTTGCTGCCATTTCACCTTTTTTTACTGATTTTTTAGCATCATCTGTTGCATCGAATCCCACTACTAAAATGTTTTTATTATTTCCAATAGCTCTCAATGCTCCTAAAGCCATCTCATCATTATGAGCAAATACACCATCTATTTTTGGTTGAGCTTGGATCATATTTTCCATTACATTAAGTCCTTTAGTTCTATCAAAATCAGCAGCTTGTCTACCTACCACATCTAAGTTTCCTTTAGCTACTTCATTAAATCCTTTTCCTCTATCTCTTGCAGCAGTTGTTCCTGGAATTCCTTCTAATTCAACTATCTTTGCATTTTTTCCTAATTTTTTCAAGATAAATTCTCCTGCGATTCTTCCCCCAGCTGTATTATCCGATGCAATATGAGTAACTACTTCTCCTCTATTTGCTCCCCTATCTAAAGTTATTACTGGTAATTTAGCTCTATTAGCGCTTCTAACTGCTCTATATACTGCATCTGAATCTGTAGGATTGATCAATATTACATCTACTTTTCTTACAATTAAGTCTTCTACATTTGATAATTCTTTAGCTGGATCATTTTGAGAATCCAAAACTATAATTTCCATATCTAATTTTTTTGCTTCATCTTCTGCTCCTTCCTTTAGATCTACAAAGAAAGGATTATTTAATGTTGATATTACTAACCCTACCTTTCCCTTTGCAAAAGTTGCTGTTGATATCATTCCAATACAAAGTCCTACAACCAATAATTTTAACGTCTTTTTCATTTTTAACCCCCTTTTATTTATTTGTTTTTCTATCAATTAATACTGCTGCTAATATTACTAAAGCTTTTATCATCATTTGATAATACGAAGATACATCCAATAAATTTAATGCATTCCCCAATACTCCTATAATTAACGCTCCTGTTATTGTTCCTGATATACTCCCCACTCCTCCAGAAAGTGATGTTCCACCTAATACTACTGCTGCAATAGCATCAAGTTCATATCCTGTTCCTGCTGTAGGTTGAGCAGATCCAAGTCGAGATGTAATTATAATACCGGCTAGAGCAGCTAATCCACCACTTATAGCGTAAACTTTTACTTTTAACTTTTCAACATTAATTCCAGATAACTTAGTAGCTTCTTCATTTCCACCTACAGCGAAAACATATCTACCAAATTTTGTATTTTTTAAAATATAGTTACATATTACAAATACTACTACCATTATATATATAGGTACTGGAATTCCCAAAAGATATCCTCCACCTATAGTATCAAATAACATAGCATTATCTCCAAATCCCATGGAAATTGGTTTTCCATTTGTAAATACTAAAGTTGCACCCCTAAGTAACGTCATAGCTACCAAAGTTGTTATAAAAGCCTGTAATTTTCCATAACTTATGAAACTTCCGCTTATTGCTCCTAGTATAGTTCCTAATATTAAAGTCACTATCAAAACTATATAACCATTTACTCCTCCAGCTAACATACTAGCAGATACTGCACCACAAATAGCCAAAATAGAACCTACCGAAAGATCTATCCCGCCTGTTAATATTACAAAGGTCATCCCTGCTGCTATTATTGCATTTATAGAAGTTTGTCTCAATATATTAAGTAAATTAGCTGAAGATAAAAATCTAGGATTTAAAATTGAAACTATCACACCGAATATAATTAAACCTATTAAAGGTTTATTTTTTAAAAATTTATTTTCTTCTTTCATTCTTGTCTTTTTCTGTACTGTACTAGTTTTCATCTAGTTCCTCCTTCATAATACCTATAGCACACTTCATTATTTTTTCTTGAGTTGCCTCTTTTCTATTAAATATTCCTGTAATAGTATTATCGTACATCACCATTATTCTATCACTAAGACCTAATATTTCTGGCATTTCAGAGGAAATTATAATTATACTCATCCCTTGATTTTTAAATTCATTTATAAGGTCATATATCTCTTTCTTTGCTCCTACATCTACTCCCCTTGTAGGTTCATCTAAAATTAATATTTTAGGATTAGTCATAAGCGCTTTAGCTATAGCTACTTTTTGTTGATTACCTCCACTTAGATTTTTTATCAATTGATCCATTGTGGGAGTTTTAATATTAAATTTAGATATAAATTTTTTAACCTCTATTTCTTCTTTTTTTTCATCTATTTTTTTACATCTATTCTCAAAATTTATTAGTGATGATAAACTCATATTTTTTTTTACAGAAAGTCCCAGTAATAATCCATCTCCCTTTCTATCTTCAGAAACATAGGCTATTTTATTTTTTAATGCTTCTTGAGGGGAATTTATTTCTACTTGTTTTCCATCAATATATATTTTTCCACTTGTTTTCTTAAAACATCCGTAGATAGTTTTAACTAACTCTGTTCTTCCTGCTCCCATAAGTCCTGCTATTCCTAATATTTCACCTTTTTGAAGGGAAAAATTAATTTTTTTTGTAACTTCACCACTTAGATCATCTACTCTTAAAGATATCTCTCCTAATTTTGTATCTATCCTAGGAAATTGATCTTTTAATTTTCTTCCAACCATCTTTTCAATGATATAGTCTTCAGTTATATCTGCTACTACAGCTTCATCTATAAATTTCCCATCTCTCATAACAGTAGCATAATCACAAATTTCAAATATTTCTTTTAATCTATGGGATATATATACAATACTTTTATTCTCTGCTATTAATTCTCTAATTACATTAAATAAACTCTTTGTTTCAGTATCAGTTAGAGCATCTGTAGGCTCATCCATAACTATTATTTTGGCATTCTGAGAGAGAGCTTTTGCAATCTCTATCATTTGTTTTTCCCCTATGCTAAGCTTTCCTACTAATTCTTTAGATGAATATTCTAAATTTAATTTTTTTAAAATTATATCTGCTTCATCAAACATCAATTTCCAATCTATTAGAAAATTTTTAGTTAATTCCCTTCCTAAAAAAATATTTTCCGCTATGGAAAGATGATCGATTAAATTTAATTCTTGATGAATTATTGATATCCCTGCATCTTGAGATTCTCTAGGTCCACTAAACTCTACTTCTTTACCATTATGTTTTATAGTTCCCGCATCTCTTTTATATATTCCTGTCATTATTTTCATCATAGTTGACTTTCCTGCACCATTTTCACCAAGTAAAGCCATTACTTTTCCTTGATATACATTAAGTTTAGCTTTATCTAATGCTCTTACACCTGGAAAATCTTTAATTATTCCTGAAATTTCTAATATTTTTTCCATATATTTTTCTCCTTAGAATGTAACTCCTGATTTCAAAACAATATTAGCATAAGGTGTGCATTCTCCAGTTCTCACTACTGCTTTACTCTCTTTTGTTATTTCTTTAAACTCCTCATGAGTTACTTCTACAATAGTTATTTCGCCACATTTTTTTTCTAATAATTTTAATAATTCATTATGAAACTCACTACTCATACTTTTTATTTCCTTAGCAATAACAACTTCTTCCACTTTTAATTCATCTAAAATAACATCTAAAGTCCCTAAAAAAGTAGGCATCCCTTTTTCTAATGCTAGATCTATTCTTTTTACTTTATCTGAAATTGGTAATCCTGCATCTCCTATTGTTATATGATCAGTATGCCCCATCCTAGATATTACAGAACTAATTCCACTATTTAATAATCTACCTTTTTTCATAAGTTTTCTCCCTACTTTTTTTATAATTTACGATTATATTTTTGTCTAAAATTTATAATTTACTACTTCATCCCATGTAGGTAGTGAACTTTGAGCTCCTTTTTTAGTTACTGTTATAGCTCCTACACAAGCTCCGAATTCCATGGCTTCCTCTATATTTTTTTTCTCTGCCATCATCCTAATAACTCCGCCAATAAAAGAATCTCCCGCTGCTGTTGGATCTATAGCTTTGACTTTACGAATTCCTACTTTTACAATCTTATCTTTATCTATAAAGATCGATCCATTTTTCCCCATGGTCACTATAAGATTTTTTACTCCCATCTCCATAAGTTTTTTAGATGCTGCCAATACTTCTTTTTCAGAATTTGTAGACATTTCACTAAGTAATTCTAATTCTGTTTCATTGGGTATCAAATAATCTACGTTTTTTATTATCTCTAATGATAATTTTTTAGCTGGAGCTGGATTAAGTATTGTTATTTTATTATATTCTTTTGATTTTCTTAAAACATACTCTACTATATTTATAGGAATTTCCAATTGAAGAAGAACTATATCTGCATTTTTTATAAGATCTATATTTTTATCTATATCCTCTATAGTTATCTCAAAATTAGCTCCTGGAATTACTATTATTGTATTATCTGCATTTTCATCTACCACTATTGTAGCTATCCCTGTATTTTTTTCACCTTTTTTTATATATTCTATATTTACATCATTTTTTTTTAATTCCTTTATCAGTATATCTCCATAAGAATCTTTTCCTACACATCCAAACATAGTCACTTCACCACCTAATTTTCCTATGGCTGCTGCTTGGTTTCCTCCTTTTCCTCCTGGAATTTGAAAGAAACTCTTCCCAATAATTGTTTCTCCTAATTTAGGGTGTCTCTCACTCATGGTAACTAGATCCATATTTAGACTTCCAATCACTAATATTTTTTTCATTTTTCCTCCTTGTAACCGTTTACATTTTCTATAAAAAATTTTATTTTTTATTTTTTATTTTTATTTTTCCAGGAATTTTTATAATCTTTTTTGATCTATCTCCCATTAATTTTTCTTTTAAAATCCCTACTGCTTTTTCTCCAACAGATTTTACATCAAATTCTAAATAATCTATCTTTACTCCAAAAATTTCAGCCATCTCAACTTCATCAAAACTAAATATTAATATATTCTCTGATATTTTAATATCATTTTCTATGAGTCCCTTTATAACTCCTAAAGTCATCATATTATTAGCTACGAATAATGCTTCTGGAAGTTTTTTCTCTCTTATTATTTGAGTTATTATGTTGTATCCTGATTCCATTTTATAATCGCCATAATAAACTTTTTCTTTTCTTTTTTTTTCTTTCATAGCTAAACTATAACCCTCTAATCTTTTAGTAGCTGTAGTTGTTCTTATAGGCCCAGAGATCATTCCTATATCATTTACTTTGGTCAATAGATATTTAGTTGCCTTATAGGCACCATCTCGATTTTCTAAATATACTTTAGAAAAATTATCTCCTTCAATCTCTCTATCAATAAGTACATAAGGGATTTTAAATTCATCTAGTCTATTAAAATGCTCATAACTTGAAAATTTTTCTTTTGCTACAGGAACTATTATGACTCCTTTTACCCTTTGTTCTATCAAAGTTTCTATTATTTTTTTTTCTTTTTTTAACTTACCATAACTATTTAATAAAATTATATTCAAGTTTTCCTTCTCAATTTTTTCATAGATTCCATTTATTATTTTACTAAAAAAAGGGTTCTCTAAATCTGGTATTACAACTCCTATAGTATTAGTTTCCTTTTTAGCTAAATTTTGAGCTGTTATATTGGGTCTATAATTCTTAGCTTTTATAACCTCTAAAACTTTTTTTCTGGTTTCTTCTTTTACCGATGAAGAATTATTTATCACTCTTGATACTGTCGCTGTGGAGACGCTTGCTAATTGTGCTATATCTTTTATCTTCATATGCTCTCCTTATTTGTGTTGTAACCGCTTACATATGTTATACACTATTTAATTATGTTTGTCAAAAGGTTTTTAAGTTGTATTTTAGAACAACTATATTTATTGATAGAATTAAAAAAAGATAATCTCTATTTAATATAGAAATTATCTTTTTTATATTTATTTTATTTTCATTCCCTTAATCAAAAGATTAGCAGTAGCTGTATTTGTTGCCACCGGTATTTTATGAACATCACATAATCTTATCAAAGCTTGTACATCTGGTTCATGAGGTTGAGAAGTTAAAGGATCTCTAAAGAAAAAAATTGCTTCTATCTCATCAGTTGCAATAAGAGCTCCTACCTGTTGATCTCCTCCAATTGGTCCCGATTGGAATCTTATAATTTCTAAATCTGTAGCTTGTATAATCCTTCCTCCTGTGGTTCCTGTACTAACTAAACTATATTCAGAAAAAAATTCTCTATTCTTTTTTACAAAATCAACTAATTCATCCTTTTTTTTGTCATGTGCTACTAGTGCTATTTTTTTCATTTTATCCCTCCTCAATTTTTTTATATCTCTTAAGATATAGTTTAACATTTTTCAGTCTTTATAGTAAAATATAATAACTAAATTAATATGAGGAGTTAACTATGATACAAATATTTGGAGTAAAAAATTGTAACGACACAAAAAAAGCAATAAGATTTTTTAAAGATAGAAAAATTAATATACAATTTATCAATCTCAAAGAAAAAGAGATCTCAAAAGGTGAGTTAAAAAGCATAACAAAAATTTTCGATATTGATGAGTTACTTGATAGAGAAAGCAAAGAATTTAAAAAACGTAATCTAGAATATTATATCTTTGATACTTTAGAACTACTCATGGAATCTCCTACCCTTTTTAAAACACCTATTCTCAGAAAAAAAGATAAAGTAACTCTAGGATATTGTCCTGAAATATGGAAAACATGGGCAAAATAAACCAACTATAAATTACTGTAATTTAACCTCTATTTATGACTTAAAAATATCTGACAATGAGAAAATAGTCTCACTATGAGACGTTTTTTCCCACTCAAGGTTAAATCTAAATCTATTTTCTCTATTTCAATAATACCAATGATTTTAAAGTTTTGTAATTTGATTAATTTTGAATATAGGAGTATAAATACAAAGGAAAAATTTTTTAAAATGCTTAGAATGCAAATAAAAATGTTTAATTTTTTTAATAGAATAAATAAAAAAGCATCGAGGAAACTCGATGCTTTCAAAATTATAATTATTTTCTAAGTTCAGTGATTCTAGCTTTCTTACCAGATAATCCTCTAAGGTAGAATAATCTTGCTCTTCTAACTTTTCCGATTCTCTTAACTTCAATACTGTCAATCATTGGTGAGTTAACAGGTAGTATTCTCTCTACTCCATATCCTCCAGTTACTTTTCTGATTGTAAAAGTCTTAGCAACTCCTCCACCATTTACTCTAATTACTACACCTTCTAAATGTTGAATTCTTTCTTTCTCCCCTTCTTTAACTTTCAAAGCAACGTCTAAAGTATCTCCAGCTTTAAATTCAGGTAGATCAGTTCTGATATAATCTTTTTCT
This sequence comes from Fusobacteriaceae bacterium UBA2433, assembly GCA_002342785.1. Lineage (GTDB taxonomy): Bacteria > Fusobacteriota > Fusobacteriia > Fusobacteriales > Fusobacteriaceae > Psychrilyobacter. The sequence goes on from DDQV01000188.1 coordinate 15,061, forward strand.
ACTAACATAATTAATTTTTCTTTCATTTTTTTGTGCCTCCTAAGTTCTAAGATATTCTTAATAACACACATAGGTCACAGAGGAATATCCGATTTTAACTAAATAATTTTACCATATTTGTTATTATATGTCAATCAGATTATAATTACTTTTTCTACTTTATTCCCTCTGACAATTTTAGATAACTCTTCCATTTGCTTCTCTCCAGGACTTATTGATTTTGAAAGTTCCCTTTCTAAAATCTCTTTTCGTACCCCTATTTGCCTATATTTTATGAGTTTATAAATAATCCCTTCATTTAATTGATTTTTTAGATTTATCTTACCTACTATCTCTGATACTTTAGTAACAGTTTCAACATTGTCTAACAAGTTAGGTATAACTACTGTTCTCACCTCATATAATTTACCTAAGTTTCCTAAAAATTCTATATTTTTTATAACTTCAACATTTCCATAACCAGTAAGATTATTATGAGCTTTTTCATCCCAAACTTTCATATCTACCATAAATTTATCTGTGACATAAATAAATTCATTATAGATCTCATCTCTCAAATCTAGTGATCCATTAGTATCCACAAAGGTAGTAAGTCCTAATTTTTTTACCTCTTTAAATAATTGTGTTATAAATTCATAGTTTAAGGTAGCCTCTCCACCACTCACAGTAATTCCACGAATAAATCTTTTAACTTTTTTTATCTCTTTTAAAAGTTCTTCTACACTATAATCTAAAGTTTTAGGAGATGAATTATTTTTACAAATACCTATACATCTATCACAGTTTATACATTTTTTTTTATTCCAAACAACTTTTGACTTTACTATACTTAACGCTTTCACAGGACAAATATCTACACAGATTCTACAAGAATTGCACTTACTTATAGTTTCGGGATTATGACAATATAAACAATTATAGTTACATCCTTGAAAAAATATACTCATCCTATTTCCAGGACCATCTACATTAGAAAAATTTATTATCTTATTTACTCTCACATATTTCATAAATAAACCTCTATTATCTTCTTAATTTTCTCTCTAATACCCTTCCGTTATCTCTGGCACCTTTTCCTAATATAGTAGTATCTCTAAGAACTACCTTTCCTTGATCTAACTTTTCCATTTCAGATTTTTTTACCAAATATCCTGTTACTCTAACTACGTCACAGTCACTTCCATACATAGAAAAAAACCTAAGTCCCATATTAAATCCACCATTTATTATATCCAAGATTGCTTGAGGATTTTTTTTATAAGTCTCATCAAAAGCATAGATATCTCCTATCCCACTAGCAAAGTATTTATGAAATGGGGAAGACTGTACTATATGTTCAAATATTTCTGGTTCCTCCCCAATTGGAATTCTACATCCTGGGCTTTCTCCAGAATCAGTTTCTATTCCAACCTGAGCGTGTAGAAGATGTTTTTTTCCTTTATTTTCAAAATACTTACACCTATGATCTTTTAATACTTTTGTAAGAGATTTTACTATGTCTTCACCTAATTTGTTAGCTTGATCATCACTACCAAATCTTCCTAATTTTCCTTCTAATTCCATAAGATGATTAACACATTCAGCTAATCCAACTATTCCAAATAAGCCTGTAAACTTCTCTTTTTTTATAAACCCTTCTTCTACTAAAAAATTAACTTGAAAAAATACTGATTCTTCCAATATAAACCTAATTCTTTCGTCTATATATCCTAATATCTCATTTGCTAGTCTAGGCAAGACATTTTCCATAAAGTCGGAATAATTGATAGCTTTTTTAGCTAGTCTTCCCAATCTTACTCTCACTAAAGTATGTGCTCCTCCACCTACTTCTAAGCCATTATAACAACTTACTATCCCATATTCATTTCCACCAAAATCTTTTTTATACATACTATCTTTAGCAAAACTAGGTTTTGCTGTGACTAAAGCTGTATTAATTGATTCAATCGCCAATTTATTAGTAGTTTCATCACTATACTTTAATGTCAAATTAGGAGTGGGTAATTCTAACTCCTTTGTAGCTTTTAATATAAGCATCCCAGCTTTAGTTTCACGTGGTCCTATATTTGCATGACAAAATGAATCTGTTATAGTTGTATCTATATGTTTTAAAAATAATTTTATAGCTCTATAACATTCGTCTTTATTTTCATCTGTAACAAATTTTTCTAAAAGATAATCTATATTTCCTAAATACACTGGCATAGTAGTTATAGATGGTACATGTTTATAAAACATCAATAGATTATTGGTAGCTTCCCAAATATCTGTAGGAGGATCAATATTTAAAAAATTACATCCTTCATTAATAAACTTATCATAATCAGGTAAAATATATCTTGGTCTATAAGGTGCATTACCTTCAAATAAATCACATATAATTCCTTCAGCCCTATATTTTTTAACATAATCAGTCATTTCTAATACATCTATACTATTCTCTGCAACATGAGCTAATCCCAATATCCTTTGCTCAAAAGTAATATTTGTATCTTTAATTATCTCTAATACATTCATAATCTCTCTCCTTTTTTCATTTTCCTTATGATAAAAGTACTCTTTAAATTATATCATATAAATCCATGAAATTCAGAGTTATACAATTTTTCATATTTCCCTTTATTTTCTATAAGTTCTTCATGGGTTCCTTCTTCTTGAATTCCATCTTTATCTAAATAAATTATATTATCTGAATTTTTTATAGTTGTCAGTCTATGAGCTATAGTAAGGGTAGTTCTTCCTTCAGATAATTTAGCTAAAGATTCTTGGATATATTTTTCTGTCTGATTATCTAAAGCACTAGTGGCTTCATCTAATATTAAAATCTTTGGATTTTTTAAAAATATTCTAGCAATAGATATTCTTTGCTTTTGTCCCCCTGATAACTTTACACCTCTTTCTCCTACTAAAGTGTCCATCCCCTCAGGTAATTCTTCTATAAATTCTATTGCATTAGCCATCGATGCCGCTTTTTCAATCTCATTTTCAGTGGCATCAATCTTTCCTAAACCAATATTATCTCTTATACTTCCATGGAATAAATATACATCTTGTTGAACAATTCCTATATTTTTTCGCAGTGAATTTTGAGTTATATTCTTGACATCAATACCATCTATAGTAATTTTTCCCTTATTTACATCATAAAATCTAGGCAGTAAACTACAAATTGTAGATTTCCCTGCTCCACTAGGACCAACTAAAGCTACTTTCTTACCAGCTTTTATCTCTAAATTAAAATTTTGTAAAATTTTATCTCCATCATTATATGAAAAATCTACAGATTTAAATTTTAGAATTCCAGAAACTTTTTCTAAATCTTTTGCCTCTTCACCATCTTTTATATCTGGATCAATATTCATAACTTCAGAAAATCTTTCATAACCTACAGTTCCTTGTTGATACATCTCTAAAAATGAAATCATCCTTTTTATTGGATCTAAAAACCTATTTACAAATAGTAAAAAAGCGATTAATATTCCAATTGTCATCTGACCTTTTGTTACCATAGTTCCACCTAAAACTAAAACTAAAATTTGAATTCCTCCAGAAAATATTCCTGTTGCACTGGTTAGGATACTTATTGGCTCAAATGCTTTCATCAAACTAACTGCTACATTTTTATTATATTTATCAAAATTTTTCGAGCTTATTTTTTCATTTCCAAAGGCTTTTACAACTCTAATCCCCGCTATACTATCCTCTAAATGGGAGTTAACTTCAGCTGATATAACCCTATAATCTTTAAAAGCAGATTTCATCTTTTTGTTTTCCTTTATTACAAAGTAAATATAAAAAGGTAAAATTGCAAATATAACCAAAGTTAGAATAATATTTAAATTTATCATCAAAATAAAAGATCCTATAAAGGTAACTATTATTATAAATAAATCTTCAGGACCATGATGTGCAAGTTCTGACAAAATTTCAAGATCTCCCATAACTCTAGACATTATAGTCCCAGTTTTAGTATTATCATAATAAGATAATGACAATTTTTGTAGATGACGAAATAATTTATTTCTCATATCATATCTTATATTTACTCCCATCTTATGTCCATAATAAGTTACTATATAAGCTAATACAGCCCTTATTAATTGTAATACAATTAATATCGATATCAAAATTAGAAAAAATTTGTAATTTTTATTTGGTAGTTCTACATCTATTATCCTTTGGGTAAATATTGGAAACGTTAAATCTATCATTGCCATGAAAAACGCACTTGTAAAATCTAAAACAAATAATTTTTTATGGGGTTTGAAATGTTCAAAAATATCTATTAATTTCATTCTTTCCTCCTGATTTTAATTTTTTTATAATCAAAGTTTATTTAATTATATCATATAAATTTATGAAATTTAAAGTTAATAACCTCTCATCTTTATTATTTTAACTCTAGCATATTATTTTAAATATTAATTTTTATCTATAAAATTAATATCTACCCATAACTAAAAATAATATTTATATACTTTCTCTAAATTTCAACTAGAAAATTAATACTAAAGTATGTTTTTTTAGATTTTTCTTTACAACTTTAAAAATTCATGTTATTATCTATAAAAATAATAAACGAGGTAGATTACTATGAAAAATTTTAAATTTAGACAATTAAATATGATGATGATGCTGTGGAAGGGTTTGTAACTTAAATTATTTAATTTAAGGGCAGACTCATTTTGTATTGAATACATGAGTTTGCCAAACATCTTTCAAGTAATTACGAAAGCCTGTGGCAAACGCCACAGGCTTTCTTTTATTAAAAATTTTAAAAGGAGATAAAATAATGATTCAAATAAAGAATATAAAAAAAACTTATATTAGTAATAATATTAATGTAGATGCATTAAAAAATATCAATTTAAATATTGAAAAAGGTGATTTCTATGGAATTATTGGTCTCAGTGGAGCAGGAAAATCAACTCTCATTAGACTCTTAAATAGATTAGAAGAACCAACTAGTGGTGAGATTATAGTAGAAGGCAAAGATATTTTAAACTTTAATAATTATGAACTACAAGAATATAGAAAAAAAACAGGAATGATCTTTCAACATTTTAATCTTATGAATTCTAGAAGTGTAGAAGGTAATATAGCCTTTGCTCTTGAGGTGGCAAACTATCCAAAAGAAAAAATTAAATCTAGAATTATTGAACTTTTAAAATTAGTAGAATTAGAAGATAAAATCGATACCTATCCCGCTCAATTATCAGGGGGACAAAAACAAAGGGTGGCTATAGCTAGGGCTCTTGCAAATCATCCTAAGATTCTTCTTTCAGATGAAGCGACTAGTGCACTAGATCCAAAAACTACCAAAAGCATCTTAAACTTATTAAAAAATATTCAAAAAAAATTAAATCTCACTATTATTCTTATCACTCATCAAATGGAAGTTATTAGAGATTCATGTAATAAAGTCGCAGTTTTAGATGGGGGAAATGTTGTTGAAATGGGGGAAGTTATTAATATATTTTCAAATCCTCAAACTATAATCACACAAGAATTTATAAAACATTTGATTCCAGAACAAGAAATAGAAGTTGGATTTAGCCAAAAAAAAGGAAGGAAAATAATAAAAATTTCTTATATAGGAATTACTATTGATAAACCTATTATCTCACAACTAATTAGAAAATTTGATGTAGATATAAGTATTTTAGCAGGAAGTATCAATAAATTAGTTACCAATAGCGTAGGTCATCTGATATTAGAACTTAGTGGTGAAATGGAAAAACAATTGGAAAGTATCCAATGGCTAGAACAAAATAAATTAGGAATAGAGGTGTTATACAATGGATAAAATTATAAGTTTGCTATTACCAGCATTTAATGAAACTATATATATGGTATTATTTTCAATGATTTTTTCCCTATTAATAGGAATTCCTATAGGAATTTTATTATATGTTACAAAATCAAATAATATCTTGCCGATGAATAAACTAAATAAAATTTTAGATCTTATTGTCAATATAGGAAGATCCTTTCCATTTATTATATTGATGATCTTAGTTTTACCAATATCAAGATTTATTGTTGGAACAACTATTGGATCTACAGCGAGTATTGTACCACTATCAATTTCAGCAGCTCCATTTGTTGCTCGTATCATAGAAGGTGCTGTAAGTGAAGTCGACAATGGTATTATTGAAGCCGCTATCTCATTAGGTGCTTCTAAATTTGAAATTATCACTAAAGTTTTGATTCCAGAGGCTCTTCCAAGTCTCATTCACGGTATCACATTAACTATAATAAACTTAATTGGATATTCTGCTATGGCAGGAGTCATTGGCGGCGGTGGTTTAGGAGATGTAGCAATCAGATACGGATACCAAAGATTTCAAGTAGACATAATGATAATATCTGTTATCAGTATCATAATACTGGTTCAAATAGTTCAATTTACAGGAAATAGTATTGTTAGCAAGATTACGGCCAGAAGAAAGTAGAGGATAATTTATAAATTATCCATATGTACAGGAGGAATTTATTATGAAAAAAATTATATTAATATTGTCACTTATAGCTATATTTATAGGATGTGGAAAAAAAGAAGTTGTAGAAAATAATGTCTTAAAAGTCGGTGCTACTCCAGTTCCCCATGCTGAATTATTAAATTTAATAAAAGAAGACTTAAAAAAAGAAGGAATTGATCTTCAAATTATAGAATTTACTGATTATGTTACACCTAATATTACTTTAAATGAAGGCGATATCGATGCAAATTTCTTCCAACATTTACCATATTTAGAATCATTTGCTAAAGATAGAGGTCTTAAACTTGCCGTTGCAGGAAAAGTTCATGTTGAACCTTTAGGAGTATATTCTAAAAAATATGATAGTATAGAAAATTTACCCGATGGTGCTTTAATTATAATTCCTAACGATCCTTCTAATGGTGCTAGAGCATTAATTTTATTAGAAGATGCAGGATTAATTAAATTAGACCCTAACTCTGGATTGAAAGCAACAGAACTTGATATAATTGAAAATATTCATAATTTTAAATTTAAAGCTACTGATGCTGCACAAATACCTAGAGCGCTAAATGATGTTGATGCTGCTGTTATCAACGGAAATTACGCATTAGAAAGTAATTTAAATCCCATAACAGATTCTATCTTATTAGAAGGTGCTAACTCTCCATATTCTAACATTGTTGCGGTAAGAGAAGGTCATGAAAAAGATCCTAAAATAGTCTCTTTAATGAAAGCTTTACACAGTGAAAAAGTGAAAAAATTTATATTGGAAAACTATAAAGGCGGAGTAGTTCCTGCATTTTAGATAAAAAAAGTAAGAAA
>DDQV01000188.1:22422-36370 GCA_002342785.1 Fusobacteriaceae bacterium UBA2433
TTTCTTACTTTTTTTATCTAATAGTTATTACTTTTAAAGTATTTGTAGTTCCTGGTTTATATAATTCTTCTCCACAAGATAATACTACAATATCTCCAATTGCAGCATTTATATATCTTTTAGATATAATTTGTGCAAATTCCGCAAATGCTTCAATAGTTCTTACATCATTATCTATTGCTGAATCAGTATTCATAACTGGATAAACACCTTTAGTTAACATAAGTTGATTAGCTGTAGTTTCATTATTTGTAAGTGCTACTATATATGCTGATGGAAAATATTTTCTTATATTCCTAGCTGCTCTACCAGTTTCTGTTGCTACAAAAATTAATTTAGCATGTAATGTTTCTGCTACTTCTACTGTTCCTTTAGAAACTGCTTCTGTTACAGTCATATTTCCTCTGAAATCGTGATGAACATATCCCATTACAGAATCTGTCTTTTTACAAATTTGTGCCATTGTAGAAACTGCCTCTACTGGATATTTACCCTTAGCTGTTTCTCCAGAAAGCATTACTGCATCTGTTCCATCTAATATTGCGTTAGCTACGTCTCCAGCTTCTGCTCTAGTTGGTCTTGGATTTTGAATCATTGAATCTAACATTTGAGTAGCTGTAATCACCATTTTTCCTACTTCATTACATTTATCTATCATCATTTTTTGTGCAAATGGAACTTCTTCTACAGGAATTTCTACTCCTAAATCTCCTCTAGCTACCATTATAGCATTAGATAATTCTAAAATTTCATCAAAATTATCTACACCTTCTTGATTTTCTATTTTAGAAATAATTTGAATATTAGTTCCGCCATTTTCATCTAAAACTTTTCTTACTGCTCTTACATCATCTGCTTTTCTTATGAATGAAGCTGCTACAAAATCTACTCCTTGTTCGCAACCAAATTTAAGATCATTGATATCTTTTTCTGATAATGCTGGTAAATTTACAGAAACACCTGGTAAATTTACTCCTTTATTTTCTCCTAATTCTCCAGTATTATTTACAGAACAGATTACCTTGTTACCAGTTACTTCTTTAACTGTAAGTCCTACTAATCCATCATCTAACAAAATTGTATTTCCAACTTTTAAATCATCTGTTAATCCTTTATATGTAACTGCCACTATCTCTTTATTTCCAATAATAGTTTCATCAGTTGTAATTGTAAATTCTTGACCAGCCTCTAAAGTTACATCATTTCCACCGTCTAATTTTATAGTTCTAATCTCAGGTCCCTTTGTATCTAAAAGAATAGCTGCTTTAATTCCTGTTTCTTTTATTACCTCTCTCATAGTATCTATTCTAGCTCCATGTTCAGCATAGTTTCCATGAGAAAAATTTAGTCTCATTACATTCATTCCAGCCTTTAATAAGTTTGTTAACATCTCCTTAGATTCTGACTTTGGACCAATTGTACATACTATTTTTGTTTTTTTCATTTCTCTCCCCCTGAATTTGTAAAAAATTTGTTATAATGAGCTTTCACTTAGCATTATATTATCTAGTTAAAATATGAGCTAATTCAATATCTTTTCTTTTTTGAGTGTTATCAACTATTCCATTCCATGCATAATCAATAAATTTCGTAGTTATCTTGTTACTCTCAGAACAAATCATCATTCCACTTTCTCCTGCCATAAGTTCTTTTACAGCTTTAGCACCCATTTTTGTTGCTAATACTCTATCAAATGCAGATGGTGATCCTCCTCTTTGAATATGTCCTAATACAGTTATTCTTAATTCTGTATCTACGATTTTTGTCAATTCTTTTCCAATTTCATAAGCTGAACCGACTCCTTCAGAAACTAAAATAATGTCGTGTAATTTGCCTGCTGCTCTTCTTTCTTTTATAACACCGGCTATATCTTGTATTGAATCCTTTGCTTCTGGTATAAAAAATCCATCTCCTCCAGCAGCTAGCGAAGCATACAATGCTAAATCTCCTGCATCTCTTCCCATTACTTCAACTAAATAAGTCCTCTCGTGGGAAGTAGCTGTATCTCTTAACCTAACCATAGCTTCTATAATTATATTTAAAGTTGTATCATATCCAATAGTAAAATCTGTTCCGATTATATCATTGTCTATAGTTCCTGGGATTCCAATAACCTTGATTCCATGTTCTTTGAACAAGAGATCTGCTCCACGAAATGATCCATCTCCACCTATAACAATAAGACCCTGTATCTTATGAGCCTTTAAATTATCAGCAGCAATTTTTCTTACTTCTGGATCTTTAAACTCAGGTAGTCTTGCACTTAAAAGTACAGTTCCTCCCCTGTCTATAATTCCACTTACATCAGAACTAGTCATCTTAAAGATATCATTATCTACCATACCTTTATAACCTCTCCTTACTCCAAAAACTTCTAACCCTTGATAAAATGCAAATTTTGCAGCTGATCTAATAGCAGCATTCATTCCTGGTGCATCTCCACCACTTGTTAATATGGCTATTTTCTTCATATCTAAACACCCCTTCAAACATAATTTCTATAGTTATCTCTGATAATTTTTTAATCATTCAAGAGTAATTTTTTCTATACCTCTTGGTTTACTTCACCCATTTTTCTGAACTTTTCATATCTTTTATCTTTTAACTCTATAAGAGTAAAATCTTTTATTTCTTCATACGCTTCTAATACTTTTATTTTTAAATTTTTTGCCATCATCTCGTGATCTCTGTGAGCTCCTCCTAAAGGTTCTAGTATGATATCATCTATTACTCCTAGATCTCTCAATTGATCTGCTGATATTTTAAGATCATTTGCTACTTGTTGTACTCTAGTTGGATCATTATATAAAATTGCTGCACCTCCTTCTGGCGAAATTACAGAATATACACTATTTTCAAGCATAAATACCCTATCCGCTACCCCTAGGGCTAATGCTCCTCCAGATCCTCCTTCTCCAATAACAACTGCTATAATAGGAGTCGATAAGCCAGCCATTTCCATAAGATTTCTAGCTATTGCTTCACCTTGTCCATGCTTTTCTGCATCTATTCCAGGATAAGCTCCAGCAGTATCTATAAGTGTCAAAACTGGTAATTTAAATCGCTCTGCTAATTTCATAAGACGAAGCGCTTTTCTATATCCTTCTGGATTAGCCATACCAAAATTTCTATATATGTTAGACTCCATATCTCTTCCTTTTTGATGACCAATTATTACAAATCTTTTTCCATCTATCTTTCCGATCCCTCCTATAATAGCTGGATCATCTTTAAACAATCTATCTCCATGTAGTTCTTCAAAATCTTCTACAATACGCTCTATATAATCTAAAGTATAAGGTCTTCTTGGATGCCTAGCTACTAATACCCTTTCCCATGAACTCAGATTTTTATAAATTTCTATTGCCATTTTTTCTTTTTCTGCTTCTAATTTTTTTATTTCTAAAGATAAATCAATCTCTTTATCTTTGGAAAATTTTTTTAATTCTTCTATTTTTACCTTTATATTTTTTAAATTTTTTTCAAATTCCATATTATTAACCCCCAAATTATATCGCAAATAAATTGTCTAATACTCTGTGTATAGTTTTTTTCAATTCTTCTCTCTTAGCAATAATATCAACCATTCCACATTCTTGGACAAATTCACTTAATTGAAATCCTTCAGGTAATTTTTGTTTTATCGTTTGTTCTATAACTCTAGGTCCTGCAAATCCTATAAGAGTTTTTGGTTCACTTATAATTACATCACCTAACATTGCAAATGATGCAGTTACTCCTCCAGTAGTTGGATTCACTGGGACAGATATAAATGGTATCCCTTTTTCTCGAAGTCTTTCTAAAGCAGCAGAAGTTTTTGCCATCTGCATAAGTGATAAAATACCCTCATGCATCCTAGCGCCTCCAGAAGTTGCTACTATTATTACAGGTATTTTCCTTTCAATTCCTCTTTCAATTGTACGAGTTATTTTTTCTCCTACAACTGTTCCCATACTTCCTCCTAAAAAAGAAAAATCCATAATGGCTATACTAACTTCCATTCCAAATATATTTCCAATTCCAGATATAACGCCTTCTTTTAATTTCGTCTTTATCTTTGCGGTTTCTATTTTTTCTGCATAATCAGGAAATTTAAGAAGGTCTTTAGTAGACATCTCTACATCAAATTCTTGAAAAGTATCTTTATCTATCAATAATTCTATTCTCTGTTCTCCACTCATCTTAAAGTAGTTATCACAGTTTGGACATTTCATCTTGTTTTTTCTTATATCACTTTTGTAAATTATTTCATTACATCCTGGACACTTAACCCATAATCCTGAGCCTGTTATATTCGGTTCCACCTTTTTAGGTTCAGTCTTTATTTCTACTTTTTTTTTCTCAATTTTTAACGTAGCGTATTTCTTTTTATTAATAGAGAAAATACCCATTAATCTCACTCCTCCTAGTTAGTAAAACTAAATACAAGACTTTTACGTCTATCATAAATAGTACTAAATTTTATATGTTATTGCAATCTTTCTGTTGCGTCATTATTGTTATTTTACCATATAATCTTGTTTAATTTTTAATCAAAACAAAAAAAGTATTTTTTTTAATAACTCTTTTCTCTATATTATAAAAAAATAAACAAATATAATATAATTACAACTGTTATTATACAACATTCTAATCTTTTTTTATATCTATATCTTTTCTTCTTTCTATTCTCAGTATAGATTGACATTTAAAGATTAGAATTATATACTTGATTTATAATAAATTTTTAGGAGGTTTTTATGAAAAATAAATTAAAGATAATTTTCCTTTCTGGATTAATCCTATCTTTAGGAGCATGTACAAATATTCAAGATACATTTACTGGTGTAACTACATATACCGATGCACAAAAAACTAATTTTAATGTACAAGAAGAATCTCAGTTATTTTCCATGGGAAGTTACAAAATTAATGAAAGTGGTCCTGCCGTAGCTAAGATGAAAGCAGAAGAGCAAGCAAAAACAAATCTAAAAAAACAAATTTTTAATGAAACTACAAATGTATTAACTTCATTTTTTAATGAAATAAATACTAAAAATATTTTGATTTCTAATAATATAATTAAAGATTTATCTAATCTTGTCTCTTCAGAATTAATAAAAGATGCTAAAATAACAAATTCTTGGAACAACGAAGGCAAAGAATTTATTGTTTTAGCTATAGATAAAAATAAAATACCTGATAAAGTAAAGGGAAAATTTATTACGCACCTTCAAACTATCATTGATGATTTAGATTCTACTATTTATAAAATTTCGAATGAATATACAATAATTGATGATCCTTCTATTTCAGTTATAAAAGAAAAAACTCCTCAAGTTATAGAATCTCAAATCAAAACTATAACTCCTGAAAATTTAAATCCTCAAAATTCTTTAAATAGCTTAAATTTAGAAAAAAACTCTGAACCCGAAGTTTTTTTAGAGGATTTTTAAATAAGGTTATAATTACTAAAAAATAATTTTTTTATCTTTAAAATGAAAAAGGATGATTCCTGCATAATACAGAAATCATCCCTTTTTATCTTTTTTAAAGATTATATAACTTAATTTATTTCAAATAATTCACTTATTGATTTATGCTCAATTACTCTTTTTATTCCTTCTGCAAATAATTTATCAACAGATAAAATCTTAATCTTAGAGATTTTCTTTTCTTCTGGTATCTCGATAGTATCAGTAATTATAATTTTTTTAAGTGGTGATGCTTCTAATCTTTCCATTGCTGGTCCTGAAAATACAGCATGAGTACAACAAGCGTAAGAAGCTATTGCTCCCATATCCATAATAGCCTGTGCTCCATTGGTAATAGTTCCAGCTGTATCGATCATGTCGTCTATGAAGATAGCTGTTTTTCCTTCTACATCTCCTATTATATTCATAATTTCAGACATATTAGGTTTTGGTCTTCTTTTGTCAATAATTGCAATTTTACAATCTAACCATTTAGCTAATTGTCTAGCTCTTTTTACTCCACCAATATCTGGAGATACAACCACTACATCATCTCCTTTTAATCCGTGCTCAATAAAGTTTTTTGCTAAAAGAGGTAAAGCTTTAAAATGGTCTACTGGTATATCAAAAAATCCTTGAATTTGATTAGCATGTAAATCCATAGTCATTATTCTAGTAGCCCCTGCAGTTGTAAGTAAGTTTGCTACTAACTTAGATGTAATAGGTTCTCTTGGGCTAGCTTTTCTATCTTGTCTAGCATATCCATAGTACGGCATAACTACAGTTATTTTATCTGCTGAAGCTCTTTTTAGTGCATCAATAAATATCAATAATTCCATTAAAGATTCATTTACAGGTTCTGTTGTTGGTTGAATTATAAATACATGACATCCTCTAACTGTCTCTTCAACTTTAGTAAGAACTTCTCCATCTGCAAATCGAAGTACTTCAGATTGACCCATTGGTACTCCTAAATGTTTTACAATTCTATTTGCTAAACTAACATTTGATGTTCCCGTAAAAATTTTTACATTCTTGACATTTTTAATCATGGTTATTTAGTCCACTCCTTCTTAATAAACTGCTTTCCTCTAGCCACTGCTAATGCTCTAGCAGGTACATCCTTAGTAATTACCGATCCTGCCCCTATTACTGCTAAATCTCCTACATTTATAGGTGCTACTAATTCCGTATCGCTTCCAACAAATACATTCTTTCCTATTATCGTTTTATGCTTATTAACTCCATCATAGTTACAAGTTATGGTTCCTGCTCCTATATTGGTGTATTCACCTATTTCAGCATCTCCCAAATAAGTTAGATGCCCAACTTTTACTCCCTTTTCTAAAATAGCTTTTTTAGTTTCTACAAAATTTCCTATGTGGACTTCTTCCTTTAGATGTGTTTTAGGTCTTATATGAGCAAAAGGCCCTATAGTAACTTTATTTTCTATAGTTGATTCCTCTATTACTGAAGACTCTATCCTTACATTTTCACCTATTAAAGAATCAATTATTCTAGTATTTCCTATAATTTCATTATTTTCTCCAATAACAGTTTTACCTTGAAGTACAACTCCTGGATGAATTATTGTATCTTTACCTATCTTTACGCTTTCTTCTATATATGCAGCTTGTGGATCGATTAATATTACTCCTTCTTCCATAAGAGTTATATTTTTTCTGACTCTTAATACTTTTTCTGCCTGTGCTAACTGAATTTTTGAGTTAACACCTAGAATTTCTTCATTATCTTCTAATATAAAGCTTTCTACTAACTCCTGTTCTTCCACCTGAATTTTGATTACGTCAGTTAGATAATATTCTTTTTGTGCATTATTATTATCCATTTTAGATAATGCCTCAAATAATTTTTTATTATTAAATACATATACACCTGCATTTACTTCTTTTATAGATTGAATTTCAAAATCAGCTTCTTTTTGTTCTACTATAGATTTCACTAATCCATTTTTCTTAACTATCCTTCCATATCCAAAAGGATCTTCATAAATAGAAGTTAAAATAGTAGTAGTTGCTTTAGTAGCTATATGTTTAGCATAAAGTTTTTTTAAAGTTTCTACTTTTAATAATGGAGTATCTCCACAAACTACCATTACATCTCCATCATAGTCCTTCAACATATCTTTAGCCATCATTACTGCATGACCAGTCCCTAATTGTTCGTTTTGAACAACGTAGATCTTTTCCTCGCCTATACTTTTTAAAACAACTTCTTTTTTATGACCTAATATTAATATATTTTTTTCAACATTTAATTCTTCTAATATATTCATTATCTTTTTTACCATAGGTATTCCATTAACTTTATGAACAACCTTTGGTAAATCAGATTTCATTCTTGTTCCTTTTCCTGCGGCTAATATAAGTGAAACTAATTTCATAATTTCATTCCCCCTCAAATTCATTGCGTATAATTATAGCATATTCGTCAATACTTTTCAATTTTAAAGGTATACTTTATTTTCTGAATAAATTATAAACTCAATTGTACTATTATAAAATTAATTGCACAAATATTTATTTTAATTAATTCTTTATTTAATTTTCCTATTTTTATTTTTACTACAATCAAAATAATTCAAAAAAGTCAGCAAATTATGCTGACTTTTTTATTTTATATCTTATGTTTTGGAAAATATTTAGTATGTAATAATTTATGAGCTTTATGACTCATTGGTTTATCTAAATGTTTCGCATATAATTCTTTAATATAAGGATTTTCATGGGATTTTCTTATAGCCTTATTATTATCTATACTTTGAAGACCTTCTGCTCTTTTAGTGACAACACTAAAATCACCATGATGATAAGGTTGTCCTCCTCCTCCTACACATCCACCTTTACATGCCATTATTTCTATAGCATGATAGTCAGCTTCTCCTACTTTTATCATATCTAACATCTTTCTAGCCTCTCCTAGACCATGAGCTATTCCTATTTTAAGATCAAAATCTCCTATCTTTACAGTTGCTGACCTAATTCCTTCAAAACCTCTTAAAGCTTTAAAATCAACTTCTTCTAGAGTTTCTCCAGTTATCCATTCATATGCAGTTCTAGTAGCAGCTTCTATTACTCCACCAGTTCTACCAAAGATAACGCCAGCTCCAGTATACTCTCCTAGTGGATTATCAAATTCTGATGCTTCTAGACTCATTAAATCAATGTTAGCCTGTTTCAATAATTTAGCTAATTCTCTAGTAGTAATAGAATAATCTACATCTGGATTTCCATCTACTTTAAACTCATCTCTACTAGATTCATATTTTTTAGCTAAACACGGCATTACAGATACTACAATAAGGTCTTCTCTTGCAATTCCTTCTTCTTTAGCCCAAATTCCTTTAGCTATTGCTCCAAAGATTTGTTGTGGTGACTTAGCTGAAGATGGTATATCTAACATATCTGGATAATTATGTTCAAAGAATTTAACCCACGCTGGACAACAAGAAGTCAATAATGGCAATTTAACATCCTTATCTCCTCCCAAAAATCTTTCTAGTCTATCTTTTAATTCTGATGCTTCCTCCATTATAGTAAGGTCAGCAGCCCAAGTAGTATCAAATACTTGATCAAAACCTAATTTTTTTAATCCTGCTATCATTTGAGGTTCTACGTTTGTTCCTGGTTTTTCGCCAAATTCTTCTCCTAAAGCTACTCTTACAGCTGGTGCAACTTGAACTATCACTTTTTTCTTAGTATTAGCAAGATCTTTTACTAATTTCCAAGTATGATCATTTTCATGTAATGCTCCTACAGGACATACAGCCACGCATTGACCACAATAAGTACAAACACTATCTTCTAAATTTTGCTCAAATGCTGGTGCAACTACAGAATCAAACCCTCTGTTTACACCTGATAACGCTCCTACAGTTTGTACTTCATTACACATAGTTTCACATCTTCTACACATGATACATTTATCCATATCTCTTATAATAGAAGCTGAATAGTCAGGTCTATATGTAGACATTTTCCCTTCAAATCTAATTTTTCTTACACCCAATTGGACAGCTAAATCTTGCAATTCACATTCTCCATTTTTAGAACATGACAAACAATCCTTAGGATGATCTGATAATAAAAGTTCCATTATAGTTCTTCTTTTTTGCATTACATTCATTGTATTAGTTCTTACTACCATTCCCTCATGAACTGGAGTAGAACAAGAAGGTGCTAGATTTCTTCTTCCTTCTACTTCTACAACACATATTCTACATGACGCACAATCATTTTTATAACCATTATCACTCATTTGCAGATGACATAATGTAGGAATTGAAATTCCTAATGATTCCGCAGCAGAAAGTATAGTTGCGCCTTTAGGAACTGCTATTAATTTACCATCTATATTAACATTTATTAATTCCATTAGTTTTTTACACACTCCCTTTTGGGAAGGTACAAGCCCTTACCCTTTTGATTTTTTATCCTCTATCTATAGCTCCAAATTTACATTTATCATAACAAGCTCCACATTTGATACACTTCGAAGAATCTATCACATGCATTTCTTTAACTTTTCCTGCAATACAGTTAACTGGACATACTCTAGCACACGCTGTACACCCTATACATTTATCATTAATAGAATAAGTTATTAAATCTTCACACTTTCCTGCTGGACATCTTTTATCTACAACATGAGCTACATATTCGTCCCAAAAATTATTTAAAGTTGAAAGAATAGGGTTAGGAGCAGTTTGACCTAGTCCACATAAAGAAGTATCTTTTATCGTTTCACATAGTTCTCTCATTAACTCAAGATCTTCTAAAGTTCCATTTCCTTTCGTTATTTTTTCTAACATCTCTAGTAATCTTTTATTTCCAATTCTACATGGTGTACACTTACCACAAGATTCCTCTACTGTAAATTCTAAATAGAATTTTGATACATCTACCATACAGTCATCTTCATCTAACACAATCATCCCACCAGATCCCATCATAGAACCAATTGCAGTTAACGAATCAAAATCAATTTTAACATCTAAATCTTTCTCAGTAAGACATCCTCCAGATGGCCCTCCTGTTTGAACAGCTTTAAATTTCTTTCCATTTCTGATTCCACCACCAATCTCAAAAATCACTTCTCTAAGAGTAGTCCCCATAGGTACCTCTACTAATCCTACGTTATTTATTTTTCCTGCTAAAGCAAATACCTTTGTTCCAGAAGATTTTTCTGTTCCTATACTTTTATACCATTCTCCACCATTCAAAATAATCTCAGGAATATTAGCAAAAGTTTCTACGTTATTTACATTTGTTGGTTTTCCCCAATATCCTGCTTCAGCTGGAAATGGAGGTTTTGAAGTAGGTTCTCCTCTTTCTCCTTCCATAGAATGAATAAGAGCAGTTTCTTCTCCACATACAAATGCTCCGGCTCCATATTTAATCTCAATATCAAAATTAAATCCCGAATTTAAAATATTATCTCCTAACATCCCGTATTCTTTAGCCTGAGCCATTGCTTTTTTTAATCTATTTATAGCTAATGGATATTCAGCTCTTATATATACTAATCCTTTAGTTGCACCAGTAGAATATCCACAAATTGTCATTGCTTCTATTACAGAATGTGCGTCTCCCTCTAATATCGATCTGTCCATAAATGCTCCGGGATCTCCCTCATCAGCATTACATACTACATATTTTTGATCTGCATCATTATTTAATGCAAATTGCCATTTTAAACCTGTAGGGAAACCTCCCCCTCCTCTTCCACGAAGACCAGATAATTTCATTTCATCAATTACTTCTTGTTGAGTCATCTCTGTTAAGACTTTACCTAATGCCTGATATCCTCTATTTCCAAAATATTCATTAATATTTTCTGGATCAATTAATCCACAATTTCTAAGTGCTATTCTTTTTTGTTTTTTATAAAAATCCATATGATCAGAATCTTCTATTCTTTTTTTTGTAACAGGGTCTCTAAATAATAAAGTTTCTACTTTTCCGCCTTTAATCAAATCTTCTTCTACTATTCTTCCAGCATCTTCAGGTTTTACTTCAACATAAAATGTATTATCAGGAACAATTTTTACAATTGGTCCTTTTTCACAAAATCCAAAACATCCTGTTTTAACTACTTGTATTTCTTCACTCATATTTTTTTCTATTAGTAAATTCTCTATATTTTGTGCTATTATTCCAGCTTTCGACGATATACAGCCTGTCCCTCCACATATTAGGACATGTTTCTTATAAGCCATCAATTTTACCTCCTAAATTTAGTGATTACACTGTTTAGTTCCATTATTATCTACTAAAAATTTCTCTATTTCTAAAGTATTTTTAAGGTATTTTTTTACAAGTTTAACTGCCTCTTTAGAGTCTACATTTCCAAAAACTATATTTCCTTTTTTTGGAATAAAAATTTCTAAACTTGGAAATTTTCCTCCATATCCTAAAAATTCAGTCTTATAAAGAGCTATATTTTCTATGTTTTCCACTTCTATCAATTCAATTATAGCTTTTATAACTAAATCAGTATTTTTTATGACCATCTCATCTTTTGACGGTAACCCGACTTTTACCTTAATTATATTATCTAAATCTTTTCATTTTTTTCTAATTTTTATTAAATCTTCACATTCTTTTCCTTTTTTTAATAATTCTTCTATTGAAGTTATCTTTTTAGACATCTATGATCCCCCCATCTTATTTGTATTTTGCTAATAACCCTTCTATATCACGAGCTTCATCTTTACCAAATACATCTTCTCCAACCATTACAACAGGTGCCAATCCACACGCTCCTACACATCTTAAAGCGTCTATTGAATACATTCCATCTAATGTAGTTTCTCCTGCTTTAATTCCTAATTTTTTCTCTAAATCTTTTAATACTTTATCTGATCCTCTTACAAAACAAGCTGTTCCCATACAAACTGAAATAGGATATTTCCCTTTAGGTGTCATTGTGAAGAATGAATAAAAACTTATCACTCCATATATTTTAGACAAAGGTAATTCTAATCTATTAGCTACAAATTCTTGAATTTCCTTTGGAAGATATCCAAATATTTCTTGAGCCTTATGTAAGACCGAGATTAGTGCTCCTTTTTTTTCGGGTAATCCAATTATAAATTCATCTAATTGGTTAAAACATTCTTGCTTTAACTTATTTTTACAAGACATTTTGCTCCTCCTTTATTATTACAAAATTTTTATAACAACTACAATTATTAGTTATTAATTTCACATCTATATTTATATACCAAATATAAATATTTCATACCATATTATACATTATTTTCTTTTTTTTGTTAAGCTTTTTTTGAATAAATCGTTTAATTTATATACAATTAAATCTGTATTTGGACTATCAAATTAAATTTATTAAATAAATTTAATTTTAAAAAATAACGTAAAAATATTATAAAAATTATTTTATCTCTTTAAAATTAAGATCTTTTATTTTTAAAATAACTTATAACCTCTATAAATTTTATAAATAAGTATAAAAAAAAAGATTATTGTAGTTTAAATACAATAACCCTTTTTAACTTTTATTTTAAATTTTCATATGCTTCATTTATTTGCTTAAATTTTTCTTCATATTTATTTTTAGTTTCCTCATCTAAATTATTAGCTTTATCTGGATGATATTTCATCGCCATCCCTCTATAAGCTTTTTTAATTTCTTCTGGAGTAGCATCTTTCCTTATTCCCAATTCAGTATAATATTTATCTTTATTTATAATATAACCTGTATCACCAACATGTGTCCGTCTCTGATAATTCCCTCCAGCTGCATTTCTAAAAAATTCTTCAAAATCTTGATTATTACTAGAATTTGTATTCTTATAATAATATGTTTTTGTCGATCCTCCTGGTTGCTTTTTTCCAAATAGCATCCTTAATACAATTAAGATTATAATTAATGGTAAAAATGTAACAAATATAGAACCAAAAAAGAAAATAACCACTGAAACTATGACTATTATTGGTAATGTTCTTAAAGTATTTTTTAATCCTGTAAATAGTAGCGATATTGCAACTATAAACATCAGTATATAAATCATTTTTTTATTCCTCCTAGATCTAAAATCCAAGCCTTTTTATAAACTAAACTTTATTGTAATTTCTAACAAATAAAAAATCAATATATATTGATTTTTACCCATTAATATTATTAAAGATCACATTTAATATCTAAATATTATACCTTTATTTACAAAAAGTGTCAAATATATAAAAAAACCAGGAATAAATCCTGATTAAAATTTTATTTGGTGGAGATAAGCGGGGTCGAACCGCTGACCTCCGCAGTGCAAGTGCGGCGCTCTCCCAACTGAGCTATATCCCCATAATTTAGTTTAGCAAGTTCCTATCCTCCCAAGGGGCTGCCCCCTAAGTACTTTCGGCGTTTACGGACTTAACTTCTGGGTTCGGAATGTGACCAGGTGTACCCCCGTAGCTTTTCTTACCAAGCTTACTTTCTTATAAATATTTATTACCTTTTAG
>DDQV01000108.1:0-20465 GCA_002342785.1 Fusobacteriaceae bacterium UBA2433
ATAAAAAATATAACTTTAAAATTTCATTTTTTTGTTCTTTTATTACATTTTAGTGTTGACATGATATTGAACTTATGTTATAATTTTTAAAATTTATAACAATAATTAATAACTCATATAAACTAGAAATATGGTCTGGTGTCTCTACGGTTAACCTCAAATTAACCTCTATGGGTGGATAGTAAAGGCAGGAGTCTATACTCTTCACACATAGTTTTTTGTAGAAGGTGGACTACGGTCTTTTTTTTTATACTTTTTTTACGGTAAATTAAAAGAACACTACTATCATAGGATTTAGTTTTTTATCATTTTAATATCAATAAAAATTAGGAGGCTTATCTATGCTAAATGGAAAAATAATTAAAGAGGCAATCACATTTGATGATGTATTATTAATACCACAAAAATCGAATGTATTACCTCATGAAGTATCATTGAAAACAAACTTAACAAAAAAAATTACACTAAATATACCTTTTTTAAGTGCTGCTATGGATACTGTTACAGAAGCTAAAATGGCAATTTCTATAGCACGTCAAGGGGGTTTAGGATTTATTCATAAAAATATGTCTATTGAAGAGCAAGCTGCTGAGATAGATAAAGTTAAAAGAAATGAATCTGGAATGATTACTAACCCTATCATCTTACATAGAAATTCTATCTTAGCCGATGCAGATAATATTATGTCTACCTATAGAGTTTCTGGATTACCTATTGTAGAAGATGATGGAACATTAGTAGGAATTATTACAAATAGAGATTTAAAATATAGAAAAGATCTTAGTCAAAAAGTAGAGGAAATAATGACTTCTAAGAATCTTATTACAGGATCTATTGGAACTACTCTAGATGAAGCTAAGGAAATTTTATTAGAAAATAGAATTGAAAAATTACCTATTGTAGATGAAAATAATAAACTAAAGGGACTTATTACAATAAAAGATATAGATAATTTAGAGGAGTATCCAAACGCTTGTAAGGATAAAAAAGGAAGATTAAGAGTTGGAGGAGCAGTTGGGATTGGAGCCGATACTATAGAAAGAGTAAGTGCATTAGTAGAAGCAGGAGTTGATATTATAACTGTAGATTCAGCCCATGGTCATTCTCAAGGTGTACTTAATATGATAAAAAAAATTAGAGATGAATTTCCTGAATTAGATATTATTGGAGGAAATATAGTAACAGCACAAGCTGCTATCGATTTGGTGGAAGCAGGAGCTACTGCTGTAAAAGTAGGAGTTGGACCTGGATCTATTTGTACTACTCGTGTTGTTGCTGGAGTTGGTGTACCACAACTAACTGCAGTTAATGATGTATATGAAGTTTGTAAAAACTTAGAAGTCGGAGTTATTGCTGATGGCGGAATAAAATTATCTGGAGATATTGTTAAAGCTTTAGCTGCAGGAGCTGACTGTGTTATGGTAGGAGGATTGCTTGCTGGAACGGAAGAAGCTCCAGGAGAAGAAGTTATATATAATGGTAGAAAATATAAAGTATATGTGGGAATGGGATCTATGGCTGCAATGAAAAGAGGATCTGGAGATAGATATTTTCAAGGAAAAGCTAAAAAATTAGTACCTGAAGGTATCGAAGGAAGGGTAGCTTTTAAGGGATCATTATCTGATGTTATCTTTCAACTTTGTGGTGGAATTAGAGCTGGTATGGGATATTGTGGTACTCCTACAATAGAAGTTTTGAAAAGAGATGGAAAATTTGTAAAAATAACAGGATCAGGATTAAAAGAGTCTCATCCACATGATATAAATATTACAAAGGAAGCTCCTAATTATACAACATAGGAAATAAATAATTTTATATATGAAAAGGCTATTTATAACACCTTAATAAGGGTTAGAGATAGCCTTTTTTATTTTATCAATTTGTTCGTAGAAAATTCTTTTCTCCATTAAATTCTAACAGTTTTTTCTTTCTATCTTGGAGCAAATTTTCTGTATTATACATTTGTATCTGTACTTGGTAGTTACATCCAAATAAGAAATA
The DNA here is from genome assembly GCA_002342785.1 of Fusobacteriaceae bacterium UBA2433. GTDB lineage: Bacteria > Fusobacteriota > Fusobacteriia > Fusobacteriales > Fusobacteriaceae > Psychrilyobacter. Next base: position 2,002 of record DDQV01000108.1, read on the forward strand.
AGAGATACTAATTAGTAAAAGGATTAAAATATATGAAGAAGAAAAAAAATAATATATAATATACAAACTAAAAATTTATCTGTCAAATATGGAAAATATGAGTTAGCTTTTTAAAGACTAACTTAAAAAAAACCCTATCTTAAGATGGTGGACTTTGTCATACTCATCTAATAATATCTTTAAGAGAAAAATTGACAGTATATTAGTGTATAATGTACAATTAATTATATAATATTAATTTTTTTTGGGTTATAAACTAATGATTATATATAAATAGATTAATTAAAAGACTAGTTTTTAACCCAATTTAAGTATAATAGGTAACTAGAGATTTTTTTATTAAAAAAAAAGGTAATAGCTAACTTTTAAATCTTTGTCTAATGAAAGATTTAAAAAATATTGGAGGAATATTTTTAGTTTTTTAATTAAAATACTCTTTCAATATCATAAAAAATTTATTTTGAATAAAAATGAAAATTTGAAAATTTGAAAATATTAAAAAGTAATGATATTATTAATACTATGTTAAATATAATTATAAAATAAAGGGGAATTAAATGATAATTCAAAAAAGTAAAAGGATGAGAGAGGTAGTATATGATCAATTAAAAGAATTGATTATAGATGGGACATTGCAACCAGGAAATAGAATTATAGAAACCGATTATGCTGAAAAATTTCAAATAAGTAGAACTCCTATAAGAGAAGCTATAAGGATGTTAGAATTAGAAGGGCTTGTAGAATCACAATCTAAAGGGGGGGTAACTGTAACAGGAATACATAAATCAGATATAGATGAAATATATAAGATAAGAATTGCATTAGAAGAGATAATTCTTAAAGAAGTTATATTGAAAGCTAGTTCTAATGATGTACAGAGATTAGATACCCTTATGGAAAAAACCAAAAATATTTTAAATGATAAAGATAAGATAGATGATGTTTTTAAACTTTATTCATTGTTTAACAATATTTTATATGAAATAGCAAAATTAAATAGAGTTACAGAAATGATTAAAAATTTAAATCTTTATATGAAAAGATTTAGAAGAATGTCTATAGATAGTGGTAGAAGAAAAGACCTTGCATTTAATGATCATAAAGCTATTATAAAAGCTATAAAAGAAAAAGATACAAAGGAAGCTTTAAAAATTAATAAGAAACATTTAGAAGAGTCTAAAGATTTTATTATTGATAATTTTAAAATATTATAAAAAACTTTAAAATATTGTCCAGTAGTTTTAAGACAATATTTTAAAGTTTTTTTTGATTGAAACAATTTTGTTGAATAAGTCAAAAAAAGTTTAATATTGAGATATTTGAGAACAAAATAAAACAAAAAGTTTGACAATATTTGATTTCTTAAGTATAATTGTCACGAAACAAAATTCTGTATACAATATACGACATACACAATACGACATACGGTATACTATATTGTTAATGGAATTTTAAAATCAAAGTTTAAATAAAGTTTTAAACCATAAGATCAAATTCAAAACATTTTAGGATTTGGCTAACTCTATAAATTATAGATAAAAAATTATTCAATCTAAAATTAAGGGTAAATAATGGAAGTTGAACTCAAATTTAAATATAATTATTTGGGAGGAAAAATGGAAAAGACAATAAGTATTACAAGTGAAAAAAAGGAATTTAAGGTATTTGGAATGCCAATTCAGTTATTTATGTTTCCGTTAATTTCAGTTTTATTAGTTCATTTTACGGATTCAATACCTACAGGTATTGTTGGTGGATTTGCTTTTATGTATGTATTTGCAATTATTTTTGGTGAGATTGGAGATAGACTTCCAATATGGAAAGAATATATTGGTGGAGCACCAGTTTTAATATTTTTAGCAGCAGCATTTTTTGTTTATCAAGGTTGGTTTACAGAAAGAGAGATCACTACGGTAACAAATATAATGAAAAAAACAAAATTTTTAAATCTTTATATAGTAGTATTAATTACTGGATCAATTCTTTCTGTTAATAGAAAACTTTTATTAAAATCATTAGTTGGTTATATTCCAACTATATTAGCAGGATTATTAGGAGCATCTATTTTAGGGATAATAGGTGGTTTTATATTTGGAATAACACCTAAAGAAATCATGATGATGTATGTTTTCCCAACTATGGGTGGAGGAAATGGAGCAGGAGCAATACCATTATCTGAAATATATGAATCTGCAACAGGAAGAGCTAAAGAAACTTATTATTCTTATGCAATAGCAATATTAACTATAGCTAACATATGGGCTATACTTGTAGCAGCAGTTTTAAATAAAATAGGTAATAGAAAACCATCGTTAACTGGAAATGGAGAATTAGTTAGGACTGCAGTTTTAGATCTTGAAGAAGATAAAGCAGTAAACGTAACAGCAAGAGATATGGCAGCAGGATTTATAATTGGATTATCTTCTTATACATTAGGATATTTCTTATATAAAAATGTATATAACGGTATTCATTATTATGCTTACATGGTATTAATTATAGCTGCTTTAAATGGATTAGATATTGTTCCAGTATCTTTAAAGCAAGGTTCTAAAAAAATGCAACAATTTTTCTCTAAGCAATTTACATGGGTATTAATGGTAGGAGTAGGAATAGCATATACTGACTTGGGAGAAATTATTTCTGCAATCACACCAACTAACGTTATAATAGCATTGATGATAGTTGTAGGAGCTACTCTTGGATCAGCTATTATGGGCCACTTAGTAGGATTTTATGCAATTGAATCTGCAATTACAGCAGGTCTTTGTATGGCTAACAGAGGAGGTTCAGGAGATATAGAGGTACTTGGAGCTTCAAATAGAATGAACTTAATTTCTTATGCTCAAATCTCATCTAGATTAGGTGGAGGAATAGTACTTATCATAGCAAGTATTTTATTTAAAATATTAACAAATTAATAAAAAGATTATACTTAAAAAAAGTCGAGAATATATTCTTGGCTTTTTTTTATTAAAAAAGAAAGATTATAAAAAGAAATGTATTTTTATCAAACAAAAAACTATTAAAAACTATTGACAAATAAAAGTTAAAAGATGTATAATGAGACATATTCAAACACTGTATACAATATACAGTAAAAGGGAGGGAAACTTTGAAGAGGTTAAAAATAACAGAAACAGCACTAAGAGATGGACATCAATCTTTAATTGCAACCAGATTAAAGACAGATGAAATACTACCAATACTTGAAAAAATGGATCGTGTTGGATATCATTCTTTAGAAGTATGGGGCGGTGCAACATTTGACGCTTGTATAAGATTTCTAAATGAAGATCCGTGGGAAAGACTTAGAGAAATAAGAAAGAGAGTTAAAAATACAAAGTTACAAATGCTTTTAAGAGGTCAAAATTTACTTGGATATAGACATTATGGAGATGATGTAGTTGAGAAATTCGTAGAGAAATCTATCAAAAATGGAATCGACATCATCAGAATATTTGATGCATTAAATGATTACAGAAATGTTAAAACTGCTGTAGATGCAACAAAAAAATATGGTGGAGAATGTCAAGTTTGTATGGCTTATACAACTAGTGAGATTCATACTGTAGATTATTATGTTGAGAAAGCAAAAGAGATTGAAGCTATGAAAGCTGATTCTATTTGTATAAAAGATATGGCAGGTATACTACTTCCTGAAGTTGCATATGAATTAATTACAAAAATAAAAAAAGTAACATCTATACCTATTGAACTTCATACACATTATACTTCAGGAATTGCATCTATGTTATATATGAAAGCTATAGAAGCTGGAGTAGATATAATAGATACTGGTATTTCACCATTTTCTGGTGGAACTGCTCAACCATCTACTGAAGTTTTTGCAGAAGTATATAAAGGTCATGAAAGAGATCCTAAATTAGATTTAGATCTTTTATCTGAGATAGCTGATTATTTTAAGCCAATTAAGGAAAAATATAGAGCAGAAGGACTTTTAAATCCAAAGGTAATGGATGTTGAACCTAAAACAATTAAATATCAAGTTCCAGGAGGAATGTTATCAAATCTTTTATCACAACTTGAAGCTCAAGGAGCTGCAGATAAATATGAAGCAGTATTAAATGAAATTCCTAGAGTAAGAAAAGATTTAGGTTTTCCACCTTTAGTTACTCCATTATCTCAAATGGTAGGAACACAATCGGTATTTAATGTTTTAACAGGATCAAGATATAAAGTAGTACCAAAAGAAATAAAAGATTATGTTTTAGGAATGTATGGTCAAGCACCTGCACCGTTAGATGAGGAAATAAAAAAAATCATCATTAAAGATGAAGAGCCTATTACTTATAGACCAGCAGATGATATTGAACCAGAATTTGAAAAACTTACAATGGAAATTGGCGATTTAGCAAAATCAGAGGAAGATGTACTTACATATGCATTATTTCCTGAAGTAGCTAGAAAATTTTTAGAAAAAAAGGGCAAGCCTCAAGAGGAAGAAATAGAGGAATACCATATCAACATAATAGTTTAAGGTGGTGAAAAAATTGATATTTCAAGAACAAATGACCTTTGCAGAGGGGTTACAACTAACAGCAATAGCTATGGCAATAGTATTTATTTTATTATTTGTTATATCTCTAATATTAGGATTATTTAAATATATTCCTCAAGAGAAAAAAATAGAAATGCCTAAAAAAAAGAGGCCAGTACCAGTAAAGCCAGCAGGAGTAAATTGGAATGAATTAGAATCTGATGAAGATATGATGGTAGCAGCACTTGTAGCTTCTATGGAAGCAGCTGGAGAAGATAAAGATACTAATTATAAAATAACTAAAATAACAAAATTATAAATGGAGGATTATTAAAAAATGAAAAAAATATATAAGATAAAAGTTAATAATAAAGCATATGAAGTAGAATTACAAGAGATAAGCTCAGTAGAGGGAACAATAGAGGTAGCAACGTCAGCAGCATCTGTAACTCCTAAAGTAACAATGGTAGGAGGAGAAGAAATAATAGCTCCAATGCCTGGAACAATAGTAGATGTATTAGTAAAGGCAGGAGATATTGTAGAAAAAGGTCAATTGGTAGCAATATTAGAAGCTATGAAGATGGAAACTGAAATCTTAGCTCCAAATGCAGGAACAGTAACTGAAGTACAGATAGCAAAAGGTGCAACAGTAAACTTAGGAGATGCAATAGCAACTTTAGGATAGGAGGGGAAAAATGTTAGAGATCATAACGCAATTTATAGGAAGTACAGGACTTTCTCTTTTAAATATGAAACAAGTAATAATGATGCTAATTGCATGTATATTTTTATACTTAGCAATAAAAAAAGGATATGAACCTTATTTATTAATACCAATAGCGTTTGGAATGCTAATGGTTAACCTTCCAGGAGCTAAATTAATGGATGAAGGTGGACTATTTTACTATCTATATAAAGGTACAAAATTAGGAATCTATCCACCATTAATTTTCCTATGTGTAGGAGCTGGTACAGATTTCGGACCATTAATAGCTAATCCTAAAAGTTTATTATTAGGAGCAGCAGCTCAATTTGGGATATTCTTTGCTTTTTTAGGAGCAATTTATCTTGGATTTTTAGGACCGGAAGCAGCATCTATAGGAATAATAGGTGGGGCAGATGGACCAACAGCAATTTATTTAACTTCAAAACTAGCACCACATTTATTAGGACCGATAGCATTAGCAGCATATTCATATATGGCATTAGTTCCAATAATTCAACCACCAATCATTAGAGCTCTTACTACTAAAGAAGAAAGAGAAATAAAGATGGAACAAGCAAGACATGTAAGCAAAAATGAAAAGATAATATTTCCTATAGTCGTAACAATATTAGTAGTATTATTACTTCCAAGTTCTGCACCATTAGTAGGAATGCTAATGTTTGGAAATTTAATTAAAGAATCAGGAGTAGTACCAAAATTAACAGAAGTTGCTTCAAATTCACTTATGTATATGATAACAATTGTATTAGGATTAACTGTAGGAGGTACAGCAAATGCAGAAAACTTCTTAAATCCTCAAACATTAAAAATAATAGCTTTAGGCTTAATAGCATTTTCAATAGGAACAGCCAGTGGAGTGATTTTTGGTAAAGTAATGTGCAAATTATCAGGAGGAAAAATAAATCCTATGATAGGAGCAGCAGGAGTATCGGCAGTACCAATGGCCGCAAGGGTTGTTCAAAAAGTAGGACAAGAAGAAAATCCTCAAAATTTCTTGTTAATGCATGCAATGGGACCAAATGTAGCAGGGGTAATTGGTTCGGCAGTAGCAGCAGGAATATTATTGAATGTATTCAATTAATTTTAATAATAAAGGAGATATAAAATGATCGGAATTTGTGGAAATGAAAAAGCATCTGATGCAGTTGTAACTGTCAATCTAGAAGCTCAAGGTAGAACTGTAGAAATAAAGTCTAAACTAAAGGATATGTTTGGTTCTCTTATGGAAAAAGCAGTTATGGAAACTTTAGATGAACTTAAAGTTGAAAATGCTCACGTTAAAGTTGAAGATTTTGGAGCTTTAGATTTCATAATAAAAGCTAGAACAAAAACTGCAACTAATAGAGCAAGAAAAGCTGGAGGTATAAACTAATGAAAAAATTAAGAAGAACTATGTTATTTGCACCAGCAAGTAATCCTAAATTACTTTTCAATACAGCTATTTATAAACCAGATTGTATTTTATTTGACTTAGAAGATGCAGTAAAATATGATGAAAAAGATTCTGCTAGAGATCTATTAGTGGAAGCTTTAAAAGTAGTAAATTTTGGGAAATGTGAAGTATTTGTAAGAATAAATCCTTTGAGAAATCCTTTTGGAGAGAAAGCCCCTTTTGGAGAATTAGATGTAAGAGCATTAGTTCCAGCAGGACTTACTAGAATGAGACTTCCTATGTGTGAAAAGCCAGAACATATAGTTGAATTAGACCAATTATTAACTGAAGTAGAAAAAGAAAATGGTATAGAAAAAGGAACTGTAAAAATTCAAGCTTCTTTAGAAACTCCTACAGGAGTTATGAATGCTTTATCTATTGCACAATCTTCTGATAGAGTTGTATCAATTTCATTTGGGGCAGAAGACTTTACAAGAACTCTTGGAACAGATAGAACTAAAGCAGCGACTGAATTATTTTTTGCAAGATCACAAGTAGCAATGGCTGCATCAATAGCTAAAGTTGATGCAATCGATACAGTATGGTCAGATGTATCTGATATAGAAGGGTTTAAAAAAGAAGCAGAATCAGCTAAAAATTTAGGATTTGCAGGTAAATCTTGTATTCATCCATCTCAAATAAAAATTGTGCATAATATATTTACACCGTCTATGGAAGAAGTAAAAAAATCTCTTGAGATAGTAGAAGCAGCTAAGTTAGCTAATATTCAATCTGGAGGAGTTATAACTGTAAATGGTAAAATGGTAGATATTCCTGTAATTGCTAAGGCAGAAAGAGTTGTTAGTTTAGCTAAGGGTGCAGGATTGATTAAATAATTTGGAGGGTATAATGAAAAAAGAAAATTTTATTAATAAAGCTGGAAGAGAACTTCCTATTTATATAGAAGGTTATGGAGACGTTAAAGGATATGAGGGACCTTTCGCAACTAATCCAACAGGAAAAAAATATGCACCTCAAAAATCTGTATCTAAACCAGGAATTTCAAAAGTGTTATCTACTTTAAGAGAAGCTATTCAAAATTCAAATCTTAAAGATGGGATGACTGTATCTTTTCATCATCACTTAAGAAATGGTGACTATATATTAAATATGGTTATGGATGAAATTTCAAATATGGGAATTAAAGATATAACTATATGTGCTTCATCTCTGACAAAAGCTCATGAACCTTTATTAGAACATATTAAAAATGGTGTTGTAACTGGTCTTGAAACTTCAGGTTTAAGAGGTAATATTGCAAAAGAGATTGCTAAAAATAATATTTTAGGAAAACCAGTTATTTTTAGAACTCATGGTGGAAGAGCTAGAGCAATAGAAGCTGGAGATGTAAAAATTGACGTAGCTTTTATAGCTGCACCAACTTGTGATACTATGGGAAATATGAATGGTAAAGATGGAAAATCTGCTTTTGGTGTAATGGGATATCCTATGGTAGATGCTCAATATGCTGAAAAAGTAGTTGCTATAACTGATAATTTAGTACCATTTCCTTTAATTGATGTTTCTATATCAATGTCTAATGTAGATTATATAGTAGTAGTAGATTCTATTGGAGATCCTGAAAAAATAGCTACAGGAGCAACAAGAGTTACTAAAAATCCAACGGATCTTTTAATTGCTGAAGAAGCTTCAAAAGTATTAATTGCTTCAGGTTTAGTAAAAAATGGATTTGCATTTCAAGCTGGATCTGGTGGAGCTTCGTTGGCAGTTTGTAAATTTTTAAAAGAATATATGATAGATAATGAAATTAAAGGTTCATTTGCAGCTGGAGGAATAACAGCATATTTAGTTGAATTATTAGAAGCAGGTTTATTTAATGCATTATTAGATGTTCAAACTTTTGATGGAGCTGCCGCTTCATCTGTAGATAGAAATAGAAATCATGTAGAGATGTCAGCGTCAACATATGCTAATCCTCATAATAAAGGATGTTCAGCACATCAATTGGATATGATGATTTTATCAGCAACAGAGATAGATGTAAATTTTAATATTAATTCAATTACTGGTTCAACAGGAATGATTATGGGTGCGTTAGGCGGAGCACCAGATACTGCAGCAGGAGCTGATTTAACAGTAGTAGTAGCACCTACAATGAGAAAAAGAATTCCAATTATTTTAGATAGAGTTACTAATATTGCTACTCCAGGGGAAACAATAGATGTTTTAGTAACTGAAAAAGGTATTTGTGTAAATCCTAGAAGAGCAGATTTAATAGAAAAAATGGAACTTGCAGGAATAGAGCTAAAAACAATTGAAGATTTAAAAGATGAAGTAGAATTACTTACAGGAAAACCAGAAAGAGTATCATATGAAGATACTATAGTAGGAATTGTAGAGTATAGAGATGGAACTGTATTAGATGTAATAAGACAAGTTAAAGCATAAATAAAAGGAGGTATTTTACCTCCTTTTATTTAATATATATTTTTTTTTTAGAAATTAAAGAAAATAAATGTTATAATATCAATATTTTTATTTAGGAGTGATTAAGTGAATCAGTTAATTTTAAGTTTATATTTTTTTATAGTTATTTTTATAGGGTATACTTCTTATAAAAAAATAAAGGGATCAAAAGATTATTTTTTGGCTGGAAAAGATGCTGGTGTAAGAGAAGTAGCTGGGAGTCTTTTGGCCACAGTACTGGGAAGTTCAGCAATTATAGGAAGTGTCAACTTTTCTTATTCTAATGGATGGGCAGGATCTTGGTTTATGATTTGTGCTGCATTGGGTCTTTTAGGACTTTTACCATTGATAGATAGATTGAAAAAATATAAAAGTTATAATTTACCAGAATTAATGGGAGAATTTTATGGAAATGAAGTAAAAAATCTTTCTTCTGTTATTATACCTATTGCATGGATAGGTATTGTTGCGGCACAAATTATAGGGTCTGCAAAAATAATCTCTATATTTGTAGATATGAATTATTCAACAGCTGTAGTTATAAGTGGAATAGTATTTATTGTTTACACTTTTTTAGGTGGACAACTATCTATTATAAAAACAGATTTTATTCAATTTATATTTATAATAGCTGGAGTTGTACTTTGTTTTCTTTATATTTTAAGAGATGGTGGAGATATAAGAGGAATGGGAATGATTAATGAAAAATTTGATCCTTTAGATCTTTTTATTATGATTCTCACTTACTCAACTACATTTTTAGTAGGGCCAGATATTTATTCTAGAATATTTTGTGCAAAAGATGAAAAAACAGCTAAACAAGCAATAAAGTTATCCGTTATAATTTTAATTCCATTGGGATTTATTTTAGCTGGTATAGGAGTTTATGTTAGTTCAAATTATGGTATTGACATAGCTAAAGGGTCAGTACTTATGTTCTTAGCAGATAAAATTTTACCACAACCAATAGTAATTTTACTTTATTTTGGATTATTATCAGCCGTTATTTCTTCAGCTGATACTACTCTTCTTACTGCTGCTTCTACTTTTGCTCAGATTTTTATAAAGGATTTGAGAGAAAAGAATGCTATTAAATTGGCTAGAATATTTGTTCTTATTTTTGGTGTTTTTTCTATATTAGTAGCATTGAAGTTTACTTTTATATTACCAACGTTGTTACTTGCTTTAGCAGTTTATTCTGGTGCTTTTATAGTTCCTTGCTTAGCTGGAATTTTGGGATACAGATGTGAAAAATTTTATGCAATATCAGCAATTTTATTGGGAGGAAGTTTAGCACTTTGTGGAAAACTAATGGGAGGAACAATAGGAAATATAATAATAATTTTTTCATTTTTTATTAATTTACTTATATTAATTGTTATTCCTAAATTAATTTTTCATATGAATAAAATAAAAAATTAATATAAAATAGTAAAATAAATGTTGTAAATATTAATGTACTTTTAAAGTATGTTAATATAATTTTTGGAGGTTCCCATGATATATATTGTATTAGCAATTGTTTCAGTTATTGCAGGAATTGTAACTGCTATCTCTGGGGGTGGAGGAATGCTCATTGTCTCTGTTCTCATGCTTATTGATATTCCTATAAAAATAATTATTGGAACTAATAGACTTAGTGCTTTAATGGACAACGCTACCAGTGCATATAATTATAATAAAAAAGGAAAGGTAAATAAAAAATTTGTAAAGTATGCTGCTATTCCTGGTTTAATAGGGACGGCTATTGGTTCTAAACTTCTTTTACTATTAGATGGAAGGATATTAGAAAGACTTATTCCTATACTTCTTATTGCTATTGTTATCCATTCTCTTGTAAGTAAAAAGTCTGGCTCTATTAGTGAATTTAAAGGATTTACGCCTTTAAATATGGCTGCAGGTTCGTTTGTTGTATTTATTTTAGGAATATATATGGGATTTTTTGGAATGGCTGCAGGAAGTTTTATGGCTTTATCTTTTGTATATATTTATAAGTTTGATTTTTTAGAAGCTGTTGCTACTGCTAAACCTCTTCTTGCTTTGATGGGATTATTTTCATTATTTTTTCTGGCAAAAAATGGTCTTATTAATTATGAATATGCTTTTTTTATAACAGTTTTTAGAATGGTTGGAAGTAAATTAGGAAGTAATTATGCTATTAAAAAAGGTTCAAAACTTGTTAAGCCTGTATTTCTTATTCTCTGTGTTACCATTGGATTAAAAAATCTTTTCTTTTAAAATATTTGAAATCAGACTATATGTCTGATTTTTTCTATTTCAGAAATTCTTTTTCAAGAGCAAGGATATCTAATATTTTAATTTTTATATTTGATTCTATTTTTATTATTCCTTGATCCTCTAAACTTTTAAAAACTCGAGAGACAACTTCTCTTACAGTCCCTATTTCTTTAGCAATAAAAGTTTTACTTTTATTTAATTTTATTGTATTACTTTTTTGTTTTTCCATCTCTTTAAAAATATATCCTGCAACTCTTGATTTTATAGAAGTGTGGGCTAATACTTCGATAATATCTGAAAGGTTAACAATTTTTTTACTTAAATCTTTTAGAAAAAACAAAAGAAAATTTTTATTTGTAAATAATTCAAATATAATTTCTTTAGAAACTTCTAAAATAATAGAACTTTCTTGAGATATAAAATAAGCTGGATATTTTTCTTCATTAAAAATATGTACTCCACCAAAACATTCAGGTGCTTGATAATAAGCAAGTATTTGTTCTTTTCCTGTAGGAGTATACTTGATAACAGAGATAGTTCCTTTTATTATAACGCTAAAGTTGTTGCAAATTTCTTCGGGATTATATATAACTTCATTTTTATCTATATGTATTAATTTTGATTTTTTTAGAAGATACTTTATTTGAAAGTCATCTAGTGCGTCAAACATTTTAATACTCTTGAGTACTTTTTCTGTTGTATTTATCATAGAAATTCTCCTTAAATAATTTTGATTTAATTTTTAAAATCTAAAATTAAATTTTACTTGTTCTCTTTACTTTATTTCTTAAACTATATCATAATACAATAAATCTTATCTAGTTTTTTTTATAAATTATAAAAAAGATAACCTTTTTAAAGGTTATCTTTTTTAAGTAATTTATATGGTAAGTTTTAATTTTTTTCTATCCTTTATATCTTCAAAAAGTGTATATACAACTGGAACAATGAATAAAAGAAGAAGCGTTGACGATGTAAGTCCACCTATCACAGCAATCGCAAGGGAAGAATATTTTTCTGCACCTACTGCTAATTCTAAAGCTAAAGGAAGCATTCCTGCTATTGTAGAAACTGTCGTCATTATTATAGCTCTATAACGAAGTTGTCCAGCCTCCAAAATTGATTCCTTTGCAGTTTTCCCTTTTTTCTTTTCTTCTATTGCAAAATCAAGAAGATGAATAGAGTCATTGACTACTATTCCAGTAAGAAGAATTATTCCTAACATGGTCGGCATAGAAAGATATTTTCCTCCTATAAGTAAGCCTGTCACAACTCCTATAATTTCCAACGGTACAGCAAGCATTATAGTGAATGGATGTAAAAATGATCTAAACTGAGAAACTAAAATAAGATAAACAAAGATTATAGCAAGTATTAAACCCATCAATAATCTCCCTATAGATTCCTTCATATCATCTTTTTCTCCAGATAAAATTACTGAATATCCTTGGGGAGCTTGATAATTTTCTAAAATTTTATCAATATCTCCGGTAACTTTATTAAATGCTCTACCTCTTGTATAACCTAAAATTTCTAAAACATTTGTTAAATTATCTCTTGTTACAAGATTTGGACCTTTTGCCATTTTTATAATTGCTAATTCACGCAAAGAAAATATATTTCCTTCACTATTAACTATCTGTATATCTTCGATATCTTTAACGGTAACTCTACTATTTTGTTTATATCGTATATTTATAGTCACATCCTTTTTATAAGGCACCTTCATATCTTTTGATAATTTTGTTCCATCTACTGCAGCTAATACCTGACTAGCTACCTCTTCAGTAGAAAGGTCTAAACTGGCAATTTTTATCCTATCCATCTCTAGATGTAGTTCGGGATTTTCAATTGTCCAAGATGTGGTGATATTTTCGGCTCCTGGTACAAGTTTTAATTTTGGAATGAGTTCTTTTGCTATGTACGCTAAAACTTTAGGATTTTCTCCTGAAATTTTTACAACTAGAGGAGCTTTTGTTGTAGAAATAGCTGTAGAACCTAACTCTCGTACTACAAAAGATCTTAACCCAGGAATTTTATTTATGTTTTCTCTTATTTCCTTTTCTATATCCCATATAGATCTTTTTCTTTTATTTCTATCACTCAAAATCACAGAAATATATGATTGCTGGACACCATTTGCTCCTGTGATACTGGAAGTGACACTTTCAGTATCAGTCCCAATTTGACTTGAATAGATTTCTATTTCACTTATTTTATCAAGACTTTTTTCCACTTGTTTTGTTATCCATGATGTTTTTTCTAAGGAAGAACCTGGTTCAGCTTCCATGGATATATATATTTGTCCACTATCCATAACGGGAACCATTTCTACCCCTATAAGTGGTATTAAATTTAAAGATATTATAAATAATCCTATTCCTGCAGCAATTACAAATGCTCTATATTCTAAAGCTATTTTAAGATGTCTGAGATATCTATCTCTAGAATTATCCAAAAATCTAATAAATTTTTCTCCTATCCAATTCATGCTCTTTAATATTTTAGATTCTTTTTTTTTGATATTAGATTTTAAAATAAAGGACATTACAATAGGTATAATAGTTAATGATGCTATTAAAGATCCAGTCCATGCAAATAAAAGAGTCATAGATATTGGCCTAAATAATTCTTGAATAAATCCTCCTGCAAACATTACTGGAAAAACAACAATCATAGATGTAAGAGATCCACTAAAATTTGATACGCCAACTTCATTTGTTCCTTCTATAGCAGCCCTCAAAGGTGATTTTCCTAATTCTTCATAATGTCTAGTAATATTTTCTATAACCAAGATAGAGTCATCTACCAACATTCCTATAGCTAAAAGTAAAGCACTCATAGTGGTAGAGTTCAAAGTTAACCCTGAAAACTTCATAAGAAGTAAGGTGAAAACAAAGGTAATGGGTATTGATACACAAACAGCTAAAGTATTTCTCCACTTGTTTAAAAAAAGAAAAATAACAAAAATAGTTAAAATTATACCTTGTAATATATTGCCAGCTAGATTATTTACAACAAGATCTATTAAGGTTGACTGATCATCAACGATTATAAAATTAATTTCAGGATACTGTTTTTTTAAAGTTTTTAGCATAGTTTTTGCTTCTTTTATTACTTCAACAGTATTGGCGTCACGTTGTTTTATTATGTTGACAGCTACCCCTTCTTTTTTTCCCATAGTATAAAAGGCACCACTCTGATCTTCATAATGATCCTTGATTTCAGCTACATCATCTAGATATACAAGTCCTTCTGAGGATCGACTTATAACTATATTTTTTAATGGTTTTAAGGAATCATATTGAGCTGGAGTTCTTATTAATAGTTCACTGTTTGATCTTGTAATCTTTCCTCCCGGAATAATTATATTTTCACTGTTAACTTTTGAAACTACATCAGACATAGATATATTAAATGCAGCAAGTTTATTTTTATCTATATTTATTTCTATCTCTCGTTTTTTTCCACCAAAAATATCTACAGAAGCGACACCTTTTACTAATTGAAGTCTATCACTTATTTCATTATCTGCAAGAGTTCTTATCTCTTCTAAAGGTAAAGAACCGCTTATTGCAATTGTTAATATAGGTTTATCCTCTGAACTTATTTTTTTAATCTGAGGTTCATCTATATCGGAAGGAAGTTGATTTCTTACTAAATTAACAACATTTTGCACCTCTACAGCAGCTACATCTAAATCTTTATCATAATCAAATTCAGCAGTAACTACAGATTTTCCTTCCATAGCTTTTGAAGTTATTTTTTTAATTCCTTCTACAATACCTAATTTTTCTTCTATAGGTTCATTTATAAGTGAACCTATATCTGAAGCTGATACTCCACTATAGGTAGTAAATATACTTACTACAACAGGATCCACATTAGGATTAAGTTCTGTTTTCATAGAAAAAAAAGAACTTATCCCCAAAAGAATAATAACGATAGTAATAGCAAGAGTTGTATAGAGATGTTTTATAGAAAGATCAGTTAATGTCATTTTTTTCTCCCCCTTTAATATCATTCCAGATTAAAATTTTACTTTTATCTTTGAGATGACTAATATTTGCAGAGGTCACTATATCGTTTTCATTTATACCAGAATTAATTTCAATCATATCATCAGATTCTAGACCTGTTGTAACAATTGTTTTTAAAACTATTTTATCTTTTACGATATATAAATATTTATTATTATTATTGTCAGTATTAATAAATTCTTTTGGAACTACAATTGTATTCTTAGCTTTATCAACTATAATTTTTATTCTAGCAAACATATCTTTTTTTAAAAGATGTTCCTTATTATTAAGGTTGATTTCTACAAGGGTAAGCCCTGAATTACTACTTACAGATGGTAATATTTTATTAACTGTACCTTTGTATATTTTTCCTGGGATTGAATCTATTGAAATTTCGGTTTCCATTCCTTTTTTTATATGAGAAAGATCTTTATTTCCAATACCTAAAGTTATCTTAACACTATCATCTACCCCAAACTTAATAAGCTCTTGTCCCAAAGAGACTACCTCACCAGATTCAGAAAATAGATTTAATATAACTCCATCTTCTTTAGCTTTTATATTTGTATATTCTAGTTGATTTTTTGAATTATTAAGGTTATTTAAAGCAATTTTAAGATACGTTTTTACTTGATCGAGATTATTTTTTGTAAGTTTATTTTGGAGTTTGGATTGATCAAGTTCTAGTTTTGATTTTTTTATGTCGATATCTATACTTTTCTCTTGTGATTGGACTTGTTTTAACTTATACTCAGCACTTTTATATAGATTTTTACTATATTCAAAGGTGGATTTAGAGAGAGCTTCTTTTTCATAAAGTGTCTTGTCTCTATAATAATTTGCTTTTTGAGTCTCAAAATTTGATTTTTCTTCAAGACTTTTATAATATAGTTCCTTTTTTTTTACTATTAAATTATCTAGATTTAAAGATGATATCTGAATTTTTTTTTCGGAATCTTCGAGATTAAGCTTTATTTGTTCAACCTTTATTTCAGCATCTTTTTTCTCATTTTGTGAGATATTAAATTTTATCTTATAATCTTCTGTATCAAGTGATAAGAGAATTTCACCTTTTTTTACTCTATCGCCTTCATCTACATATGTTTTAGTTATTAAACCTTTTATTCTAGGGGAGATTATAATTTCTTTATTAAGTTTTACAAGCCCTGTATAATTTAAAGTCTTCATTAAAGTCATTTTTTTTACTTTAAATATTTCTATAGGAACTCTCTGATCTAATTTTTCAATAGAAATTTTAGGTGGAGTATTTTTTATTTTTCTTATTATAGTTGTACTAATCACTGTAATCATTATTATTGGTAGTATAAGAAATAATTTTTTTTTATTTTTTTTCATATTGGATCCCCCTCAAAATATATCCTATATCTCCAGAAGCTTTTTTCATCTTAACCTCTGATGTTTTATATTGATAAATAGCCTTATAATAATCTGTTTTTACCTCTAAAAGAAGATTTTGAGCATCTATAACATCGATAATTCTATTTTTTTCAGCTTTATATTTTATTTTTTCTATTCTTAAATTTTCTTGAGCATAATTTATATTTTTTTCGGCTTTTTTTATATTTACTAGAGCAGCCTTCATATCAAAATACGCTTCATTTATTTCTAAATTTATACGAGATTTGAGTTCTTCAATTTTTTCATCGACGATATCCTCATTTATATAAGCTTGTTTAACTTTTGATAGAGCTGTTCCTCCTTGAAATAAATAATATTTAAATTGAACCCCTATATTCCAGTTATCATATGTTTCTAAAACACCATCTCCTTCTATATTATAATTTGCAATAAAATCTACTTCAGGTTTCATGTGACCTTTAGATGCTTTTGTCATATATTGCATTTCAGATTTCATTTTTTTTAAACTTAGATAGTCTTTACGATTAATAAGAGCTTCTGATAAAATTTTTTTTAGATTATAGTCTTTAAATTTTTTTTCATCTATCTCTGTAACAGTTATAGTACTTTCAGAAGAGATACCTGCTAGATGATAAATAAGTAAATAGCTACTTATTAATTTACTTTTGATAAGTTCTATTTCTTGTTGAGTTGTAAGTATTTCTACATCTTCCTTTATGCCCTCTATGTTTATGGCTTTTCCTACAAGAATATATTCATTAACTATTCTTTTTTGTTCAATTAGTTCATCTAAATGTTCATTATTTGTTTTAATTAGTTTTTCGAGTTCAAGGATTTGATAATATGTTTTAGCTATATCATATATAAGCTTATCCTCTTCCCAACTAAAGTTTAATTTTTGGGATTTTAACGCTTCCAGAGCTGATTTTTGTTTCATTTTAAGATTCCCACCTTTATATATGGGGATTTCCATACCAATTACTCCAGAATATTTTTCATTATCTTTTACATAATCATTGGTTATTGTGTTTCCTATTGCAACTTTATCATCATAATCTTTGTACGACATATTGAGACTTAATTTACCTAGTCTTTCTCCTTTGGCTATATCTAAGTCTTTTTCTTTTAACTGTATTTCATTTTTTTTAGATCTTAAATCATGGTTGTTCTCTAAAGCTTTTTCAATGAATTCTTGAAGATTCATACTGGGTTTAGATATTTTCTCTTGAGCAAAAAGATTAGATCCAACTAGAATGAATAATATGTTTATTCCTACATAGATCAATAGAATATTTTTTAACTTTTTCAAAATATTACCTCCTTTACAAATTAAAATGTTTTTTGTTCTTGAACTTATAATTTATAATATCATCTAATATTCTAAAAGACGCGTGACAATAGTCACGGTAAAAAATAAAAAAAAAGCTGTCCTTAGACAGCTTTTCATAAATTTTATTATAATAAAATATTTATTTAATTTGAATGTTTTAAAATTACCCTTCCGACTAATCTTGAATTTAACATATCTTGAACTTTTTCTAATATCTTTTCTAACTTAACTTCTTCAATTCCATTTTCTAATTGACTACCTTTCCAAGATGCTGCTAACATATTCCATACTTCTTCTCTTTTTTCTTTAGGACACTGTACAGAATCGATTCCAATAAGACGAACTCCTCTTAAAATAAAAGGATAAACATTCATATGATCAATATTACCTCCTGCTACATTTCCACA
>DDQV01000108.1:20487-24176 GCA_002342785.1 Fusobacteriaceae bacterium UBA2433
AGTAGTAACAACTCCACCATATTTTAATGATCTGATAGCCATAGATAGAGGATCTCCTCCCACTGTATCAATAACTCCTGCCCAAGTTTGTTTTAGCATTGCTTTATTTAATGGATCTTTAAATTGTTCTCTAGTAATTGTATCTATTGCTCCTAACCCCAATATAAAGTTTCTTTTTTCTTCATTTTCAACTACACCAACTACTTTATATCCTAATTTAACTAAAAATTTTACTGAATGACTTCCCACTCCTCCAGAAGCTCCCGTTACAAGGATTGGACCATCTTGGGGTTTCACTACTGAAATTAATTCGTAAACAGAAAGAGCTGATGTAAATCCAGCAGTTCCATAGATCATAGCTTCTTTTAAACTTAAATTTTCAGGTTTTTTTATTATCCAGTTAGAAGGAATTCTGACATACTCTCCAAATCCTCCGTCTGTATTCATACCTAGATCATATCCTGTTACAAAAACTTCCTCTCCAACTTTAAAATTATCATCTTCAGATGAATAAATGATTCCTGCAGCATCTATTCCTGGAGTATGAGGAAAATTTCTTGTCACTCCTTTATTTCCAGTACAAGATAATGCATCCTTATAATTTAAAGATGAATATAAAACTTTAATAACAACATCTCCTTGTGGAAGATCCTCAATCTTTCTTTCTACAATTTTTGGTATATATTTTTCCTCTTCTTCGAAAATTCTTATAGCTTTAAAATTCATTTTTTCAACTCCTTTTATCAAAATATTTTTCTTTATCTATTAAAAATTACACAATAATTGCCTTTAGGGGTTCTACATTTACTACATCTGACACATTTAACTTTTTTTATATTTCCTTCTTTCCATCTTTTTATTAAATGAGGTTCTGTGAGTAATGGTCTTGATAATCCAAACATAGAAATATTACTAGAATTCAAAATTTCATCTGCTGTTTTATAATTTTTTATACCTCCCACAGTTATTACAGGTATTTTAAGGTCTTTAGCAACAATTTTTGAAAATTCTCCGAAATAAGCTTCTTTTTGTATCTTATAACCTTCAAATTCATGACCTATCAATGCCTCTCCTTTTCCATGAATATTTCCTGAAATTTCAATTGCATCAATACCTAATTTTTCCATTTCTTGGGCTATTTTTCTAGTTTCTTTAAATGTTAATCCACCATTAAAGAAATCAGAAGCAGTAAGTTTAAGTAAAATAGGATAATCAATATCTGTTTCATTTCTCATAGCAGTATATATTTCTATTAAAAATCTCATCCTATTTTCTAAAGAACCACCATACTCGTCTGTTCTTTGATTATAATAAGGGGATAAAAATTGATTGATAAGATAGGTATGAGCACCGTGGATCTCTATCCCATCAAAACCTGATTCTTTGGCTCTTCTAGCAGATCGACCAAAGGCTCTAACTATATAATTTATATCTTCTTTTGTCATTGGTGTACCAGTAGTTCCAGTAGATAATTCTGAAATATTACTAGGGGCATATATTTTTCTTTCGCCTACATTATATTTTGTTTTAGTTCCACCATAAGCTACTTGAAGGATGATTTTTGAATTATATTTATGAACTCTATTACACAATTCTTTATATCCACTAATAAATGAATCATCATATATACCGAACATTCCTGGATTTGGTTGTTCTTCTTTTACAATATTTGCATAGCCTGTAATAATAAGACCAATTTCTCCCTTAGCTAATTCCTCATAGAGATCAAATAATTTTTGATTTATCTTTCCATTATCTGTCATATTCTCCCAAGTTGCTGATCGAGCAAAACGATTTTTAATAGTTAAATTATTAATTTTAACTTCATCAAATAGGTTTTTCATAGTTCACCTCAAATTTTTAATCTATAATAGTACGCTTTCGTACTTTATATATCTATATAATACAATAAGTGACAAACATTGTCAAGAATTATTAATTAGCTTTTTCTAGATATTTTTTCATTATTTTTAATGCTAAATTAGGGTTTTCTTTTACTAATAAACCCATTGCTGATAGTATATATGTACTATCCACTAAATAATCAGGATTTTTTGGCCTTAAATGAACTGGCATTGTTATATCAAATTCACCTGCTTTTAATATATTTGTTTGATTTTTACTATGAACAACTACTCCTCCAGTTCCAATTACATATTCAACATCCATCAAATCTTTTCCACATTGGTAGTACATTATTCCCATGGGAGTATAGATACTTTCTAACCATCCAGAATGTCTTATCATAGCTTCTTCTGTTGCTGCTGCTGCCATTGCTTCGTCAAAAATTATCTCCTCTTTTGTTTTAGGAATCATCATAATATTTTCATATCTATAATTACAATGTTTTTTTATATCAATTTTTTTATATTCATCGTTAAGATAACTTCTAATTTTTTTTGTTTTAACTGATTCTAATAATGATAAAGCAGAATATCTCATACCTAAGTCACCTTCAACAGTTCTTTTAGAGAAAGGTTCTTTTAATCCCTTGAGTATGATATCTCCTTGGGAAGGACTTCCATCAGCTAGAGAATGAATATCTGTAGTTGCTCCGCCAATATCTACTATAATTAAATCTCCTAATCCTTTTTCTTCGCTAGTACCTTTAGATAAAAGTTCCGCTGCATCTAAAACTGCTGCAGGAGTTGGCATAACAACACCACTCACAAATTTTTCTGCATTTTTTAATCCTTTTGCTTCAACAATTTTTGTCATAAATACATTTCTAATAGCTTCTCTAGCTGGATTTACATTTAAATTATCTAATCTAGGAAGAACATTTTCAGTAATTGTGTAATCAATATTTGCTTCATGAAATAAATTAATTATTTCAGTATTTGCATCGCTATTTCCTGCTACAATCACAGGAACTTTTATTTGAGATTCTGCAATCAATCGAGCATTATGTAAAATACATTTTTTATTTCCTCCATCTGTTCCCCCTGCTAAAAGAATAATATCTGCATCTGAATTTTTAAGTTCTTTTATCTCTGCATTATTAAGTTCATAGGAATAAGTTTTCATTACTCTAGCACCGGCTCCTAGTGCAGCTTTTTTTGCAGCCTCTGTTGTAAGACTAAGAACTAATCCTATTGCGTAGATTTTTAATCCCCCTCCTGCTGAGGAACAAGCAATTTTATTTATAAAAT
The DNA here is from genome assembly GCA_002342785.1 of Fusobacteriaceae bacterium UBA2433. Classification (GTDB taxonomy): domain Bacteria; phylum Fusobacteriota; class Fusobacteriia; order Fusobacteriales; family Fusobacteriaceae; genus Psychrilyobacter. The sequence goes on from DDQV01000108.1 coordinate 23,640, forward strand.
TTATACTTTCAAAATTTATTTTTTTATTTATCTCAATTTTTAGTTTTTGAAAAGCTTTTTCAAAACCAATCATGATATCATCTTCTATGGTAGTTATATCTTTAGCTGTTGCTAAAATTTCTTCAGAATCTATATCTACTGCTGTTAATTTAGTATAGGTACTTCCAAAATCAATTAATAAATAAGCGTTCATTTTTATCACTCCTAAGTTTATTTTTTTACTATGTTTAAAATTATTATAACATAGATTGATACGATGTCGTACAAAAAAATAAAGTGGATATAAAATTTTTAATATTTGACTTTTTATCGATGAAAATAAGAAATAAAATATTTAAAAGTATTATAAAATATAAAAAAAGTTAAAAGGTTGACATTATTTCAAAGTTAAGGTATACTTACTTTGTATTTGAAAGTGCGGGAATAGCTCAGTTGGTAGAGCGTCAGCCTTCCAAGCTGAATGTCGCCAGTTCGAACCTGGTTTCCCGCTCCACAAATATATTTTTAAATGAAATTCATGTCGCGGGATAGAGCAGT
>DDQV01000111.1 GCA_002342785.1 Fusobacteriaceae bacterium UBA2433
TATACTTATCATACAAGGATATATATGCTAATAGCATTTGATATTGGAAATACACACATTGTCACTGGAATTTTAGATGACAAGGGAAACTTAATAACTAGTTTTAGGATTGCTACAAAGGACAATATAACAGAGGACGAACTTTTTTCATATTTAAAAAACATTACTGATTTTAATGGGATCAAACTTACAAACGTTAGTGGGGTTATAGTATCTTCAGTAGTTCCTGGACTTATTAGAATTTGCGATTATCTGGCAAAAAAATATTTTAATCTAACTCCATTAATTATAAATTTAGATTTAAAACTACCATTTACTTTTGCAAAGGGATTAAATAACTCTGGATTTGGAGCTGACAGGATAATAGATATAGTCGAAGGATTAAGATTACATCCAAATAAAGATCTTGTTGTTTTTGATTTTGGAACGGCTACTACATATGAGATCCTTATAGATAATATCTATGTGGGAGGAGGGATCCTTCCAGGAATAAATATGTCTATCAACTCCCTTTTTGGAAATACAGCTCAACTACCAAAGGTAAAATTTGAAGATCCCCATACTATTGCTGGAAAAGATACAGTTGAACAGATCCAAGCTGGAATTTTTTATGGATATACAGGACAGATCAAGGAGATTATCAGAAAGATAAAGGAGATCTATCCAGATGTTTATATCCTTGCTACTGGGGGACTAGGAGGAATAATTACTAAAGAGGTAAGTTGTATCGATGAATATCTTCCAGATCTAAGTATTGAGGGGATGTATTCAGTTTGGTTAGAAAATAAATAAATTTTAAACTAAGTTCCTAAATTAATTTTTTGCTAGACCTTAACAAGGAAATAATATTTTTAATAGGTATAATAAATACAAATGAATTTAATTTTTTAAATTTATAGAGGGGGAATTTTATGTCTGATAAAAGAATTATAGATTATGATGAACTACTTCAGTTAATTAAAGATAACTCTAGAAGAAACGAGGATGAAGAGGGAGATTTAGACTACGATATATTTGTTGGTTTTAACGATGGAACCTATGAAGGGATCGAAGTTGATACGAGCTATCATATCTTAGTCAGAAATGAATTTTTATTTATCTCTCAAATAAAAGAATTTTTAGAAAAATGGAAAGATAAAGATTTAGAACTCGCAAAAGAAAATGCAACTTGGTTTATCTCTGATTATTTCTGTGATGGAAATACCTATGAATTAGAAGATGTAGAGAGAGTTTTTAGAGAGTGTATCATAAAAGAAGATAAATTTATTGTAGTAGAAGATCATCTTGAACTTTTAAAAACTATGATTGAAAATCCAGGAGACAGTATTATTGTAGAATGGAGTAGGTAAATATTTAGATAAAAATAGAGTTTGATAACTTTTAATTATCAAACTCTATTTTTTTAATTATTAAATACTCCAACTTCCTCTTCGCACTCTTCTTTATTATCTATCTCGCAAAATTCTTTTGGTAAATTATTTGTAATTGCTTTGTCGTATATAAGTGCTCCTAACTGTGCTCCTACTATTGGTCCTAATATTGGTACCCAGAAATATGGATTTGATAGTCCTCCTGTAAATGCTACAGTTCCCCATCCTGCTAAGTATGTAAATAATTTTGGTCCAAAGTCTCTCGCTGGATTCATTGCAAATCCTGTAAGTGGTCCTAAAGATGCTCCAATTATTGCAATCACGATACCAATTAAGATAGCTGATGAATGTCCTTTAGGAGCGCCATTTTGATCATCTCCCACTGCAAATATTGTCATCATAAGTACTGCAGTTATTACAACTTCCACTATAAATGCTTGAAAATTATCAATATGTGGATTTGGATATGTTGAAAAAATCCCTGCTGTAGATAGACTTTCTACACTTCCTCTAATTATTCCATGAGTTTTATCGTAAGCTATAAATAAATTTCTGTAGAGAAAATATACAAGTGATGCTGCAGAAAATGCTCCAAATATTTGAGCAACTATGTAAGGTATTACTTTTTTCTTATCAAATCCTCTAAATGTCATCAATGCCAAAGTCACCGCTGGATTTAAATGAGCTCCTGAAACTCCTGCAGTTACATATATTGCTATCGATACACCTAATCCCCAAACGATACTTATTTCCCACTGTCCCATATTTGCTCCTGCTAAAACTAATGCCGCTACACAACCTGCACCAAAAAATATAAGTAAACCTGTACCTAAAAATTCAGCAACACACAATCCCAATATCTTTTCTTTTTTCATTTTTTCCCCCTTTTAAACATCATAATATTCTTTTCATTTTTTCTTTAGTAAAACCAAAAAGAAGATCAAAAAAATTTATCCCTTGTTAAAGATAATTTTTTTAATCTTCTCTTGGTCTCTAAGATCTATATTTCTTTATATAAATAGAATACCCTTTAATTTTTAGTTTGTCAAATTTATGTTTTATTTTTATACTTAAAGTATATTTATTAAACGTTTTACAAACTCCATATATCAGTTTTAGTTGTAGATATACCAATAGCTCCTGCTTTTAATGCTAAAATAACATCCTCTTTATCCATTATTATTCCACTAGCTATCAAGGGACAGTCATAATTATATAAAAATCTTTTTATTATTTTTGGCATAGCACCAGGTAAAATTTCTACAATATCAGGTTTAGTTGATCTAGCGTACTTTAAGCTATTTTTATATGAAATAGAATCTAATATGAAAAATCTTTGAATTGTTAATAATTTTAATTTTTTTGCTTCCTTGATTAATGCTGATTTAGTACTTATAATACCATCTAACTTTGTCTTTTGATTTAAATAATCAAGAGCATCTAGTGTTGGTGACATCCCATCTATCAAATCTATATGTACAAAAACTATTTTCCCTGTTTTTTTTATTTTTTCTATCACTTTTTCAATTGTCAATATTGTTGATTTTAAAATAAATATTACCTCTATATCACTATTTATAGCTTCCCTTAATGTCTCTTCATCTTTTACTGCGGCTATTATTGGATTTAATTCTAACTTTTCAATTAATTCCATCTTCTCCTCCTATTTTTTTGAATACTAAAAAAAAAGTAGTCCTTGGACTACTTTTTTTAGAGATCAATTATCCTGCTGCGATAGCTTCTACTGGACATGCTCCTGCACATGCTCCACAGTCGATACATGCATCTGAAATTTCATACTTTCCATCTGTGTCTGCTGAAATTGCTGCTACTGGACAAGTTGCTTCACATGCTCCACATCCGATACAACCATCTTTATCAATAATATACATAAGTGTTACCTCCTAAAAATTTATTTAACTTACCAATAATATACTCTATATATTTATATATGTCAATAGTTTTTTTCCTCTGAAACCCTTGTTTTTATTAGTTTTGTTTGGTTGTCAAACTATATATAAATCTTTATTTTTGATGTCTTTGTTTTTTAATTAAAATAAAAAAAATCAGATCGATTCAAGTAATTATTTCTACTTAGATAAATCTGATTTCAAATTATATTTTTTTCTTATTTTGTCTTACACTTTGTCTTACAAGTTTTTGCACTAGGGCATCCTCCACACTTGGATTCTCCCTTAAATGATTTTAACAAACTTCTCAAAGAATAATATGAGATTCCTATTAATATTAAACTTAAAAATATAGTTTTCATACTGATCTCCTCCTCTGAACTTTTTTTCTAGATAAACAACCTTCCAATTTGAAAGATTAATGTAGATGCAACATATGGTACTATAACTAAAAATCCTGTTACAAACCACATAAATTTATTTCCAAACTCTTGTTTGATTGCTGCTAATGTAACTATACAAGGAACAACTAATAAGATAAATACCATAAATGAATATGCTTTTAATGGTCCTTCCTTATCTCCAGCCCATAGATTTGCTACAGCTCTTACAACTCCTTCTCCCTCTTCCTCTATAGATTCTGCATCTGGTGCTTCAAATAATCCACCTATAGCTTTTATGTTTACAACTCCCATGAATGAATCTTTTAATGCAACTCCTAATCCTTTTATTTGATCTACTACATCTTCACTAAAAGTTGTTACTTCTTCATCTTCTTCAACATTTTTTAAAGGCAATACTTGAGCCATAAATCCAACAACAACTTCCTTTGCTGCTATACTAGGAACAATTGCTGCTACTGCTTCCCATCTATCTCCAAAACCTGTTGGTTTCATAATTGGAGCTAATGTTTTTCCGAACTTTGCCATATATGAATTTTCTGTATCTCCATTATTTGGAAAATAAGTTAAGGCCCATAAGATTATTAATACACCCATGATTACTGTTGTTGCTTTTTTTAGATATGATCCTGTTCTTGTTAGAGCCGATCTAGTTATCATCTTGATACTTGGAATTCTATATGGTGGTAACTCTATTAATAGCGCTGTATCTTCAGTTTTAAAATATTCATGTTTTCTAAAAGTTAATCCTACCAACATAGCCACAAAAATTCCTAAGAAATACAAACTCATAACGATCATCCCTGCACTTTTTCCAAAGAAAGCCGCAGTAAATAATCCATAAACTGGTAACCTTGCTCCACAAGACATAAATGGTGCCATTAATGCTGTAAGTCTTCTAGATTTTTCATCTTCTAAAGTTCTCGTTGCATAGATAGCAGGTACTGTACACCCAAATCCTAATACCATTGGAACAAATGCTTTCCCGTTTAATCCCATAGTTCTCATGATCTTATCCATTAAAAATGCTACTCTAGACATATATCCACTCTCTTCTAATATAGCTAAAAAGAAATATAGAAATAACATAAGGGGAACAAATACTAATACTCCTCCAACTCCTGCAATCAATCCATCTAATACAAATGAACTTAACCAATCTGGAGTTCCCTCAACTAACATTCCTGCATATTTACCAATAAATCCATTTATAAATCCATCTAACCATTCTTGTAATGGAGCAGCACCGTTAAATACAGTTCCCATAAGAACAGCGATCAATAATAAAAATATAGGTAACCCCAAAATTTTATTGAGTAGGATCTTATCTACCTTATCTGTAAAATCTAATCTAGATTTTAAAGATGTTTTTAATGTGTGTAATAAAATTCCTTTTACAGTTCCATATCTACTCTCTGCAAATATAGTTTCTACATCTTCATCAAATTTTTCCTCTATTTTTTTGATAGATTCATCTACTGCATCGATCTTATTTATCCCATAAGTTTTTAATTTTCCAAGAAAATGTTTATCTCCCTCTAATAATTTTATAGTTATAAAATCCATAGAATATTTTTTTGTTACAGGAATAAAATCTTCACTCTCTCTAACAAATTTTTCTATTTTTTTCATCTCTGTCTCTAAAAATTTATCCACTCTAAGTTCATATTTAGAGTGCACTTGTTTTTTATTTTTTTCTGCTACAAACAAAGCTTTTTCTATTAATTTATCTAGTCCCCTATTTTTTAGTGCACTAGTTGGAATAGCTTCCATTCCTATATGTTTTTCAAAATGTTTTAAATCTAATTTATAATTTAATTTTTCAAATTCATCTATAAAGTTTAATGCCATAATCATAGGTTTTCCAAGTTCTTTGAGTAGCATAGTTAGATATAAGTTTCTATCTAAGTTTGTTGAGTCCACTACATTTATTACAACATCTGGATTTTCTTCAATGATATAGTCACGGGTTATTTTTTCCTCTAAGGTATATGGACTTAAAGAGTATACTCCTGGTAGATCAACTAATTTAATTTGTTGTCCCTTATACTCAAATTGTGCTTCTTTTTTTTCTACTGTAACTCCTGGCCAGTTTCCTACCTTTAAAGAGGACCCTGCTATCTCATTTATCAGTGCTGATTTCCCTACATTTGGATTTCCTGCAAAAGCTATTTTTATCATTATATAATCTCCCTTATGATGACTTCTAGTCAAATTTTATTAAAGTTTTTATCTTGTATATTAAATGTTTTTAAAAATTATTTAATTCCTATAACATCTTTTATCTCAATATGATTAGCATCTTCTTTTCTGATTGCTATTCCTGTTCCCTTTATTAAAAATTGTTGTGGATCTCCTAAGGGAGCATCTCTTTCTAATTTAATTACCTCTCCAGCTGTGATCCCCATATCTGTAAGTCTTTTTTTTAGATCTCCTATCTTACCAATCTTTACTATAGTAGCCTTTTCCCCTCTGTTTAATTTAGTTAACTTCATCCTATCCTCCAATTTATATTTTATTGCTTTATATTGTTAAATGTTACAATTTGATATTCAAAGTATTTTCTTAAAAAAAGAGGTCTTAGACCTCATCTACAATAATTTTAGATGCTAAACCAAATCCTACTGCATATTTTGTATTTTTAGTTTTAAGTATTATATCTCCCTTACAATTTCCATGGGTAATACATAAACATTCTCCTACACAAAGTCCCCTATCTGAAAGTTTTCCTTTTGCTCTAGCTCCACCTAATATTTCAACAATCTTCAATGTTTTATCTGACCCAGCAAATGTTATTGGACAAGCCATAAGATCCCTCCTAGTAGTGATTTTATTTAATGAATTGTTTACATAATCAGTTTATCAACTTATCAAATAATTGTCAAGAATAAACTTTGATAATAAAAGTATTCTTTTAACTCTATAATTTTTTAAAAAAAATTATGATTTCCCCCTTTAAAAATATTAAATATATGGTATTATTAAATTAAGATTAATTAAAAAAAAGTATTTTTAAGAGGAGGAAAATTATGTTTAATAAAGAAACTTTTATCCAAAGAAGAAAAAAATTGAGGAATGAGTTCAAAAAATTTAAAAAATCAGGTCTAATTCTTATTACAGGAAATAGTGAAGCTAGTATGGATTATCTAGATAATACCTATGATTTTAAACAAGACAGTTCTTTTAGATATTATTTTGGAATCGATCGTGCTGATATGTTTGGTCTTATAGATCTTACTAATGATAAAGATTATATCTTTGGGTATGATTATACTATCGATGATATAGTTTGGATGGGTCCCCAAGAATCTTTAAGGGATGAAGCAACTAATTTTGGAATAAAAAATACAGGATCTTATGAAGATCTAAAGGTATTTATAAAATACAACAATGATAAGGAAGTTTATTACCAACCTCAATATAGGGGAGAAAATATTATAACTCTTGGAGAACTTTTAAATAAAACCAATGATGAGATCAAAGACGGATCTTCTAAAGAACTTTGTTATGCAATAGCTAACCAAAGAAACTATAAATCTCCTGAGGAGATTATAGAGATAGAAAAAGCTGTAAATGTTACTAGAGATATGCATTTAAGAGCTATGAGAACTGCAAAAAAAGGAATGAAGGAATATGAAGTTACAGCAAAGATCCAAGAGGTAGTTTTAAAAAATCATTGTACAAATAGTTTTCCTACTATCTGCTCAACTAATGGGCAAACTCTTCATAACCACTATCATGGAAATACTTTAGAAAGTGGAAAGATGCTTTTAATCGACAGTGGAGCAAAATCAAATTCTGGTTATTGTGGAGATATGACAACTACCTTTCCTGTAGATGAAAAGTTTACTCCTAAGCAAGCTGAAGTTTATAATATATTGATAGATGCATACAACCATACTGAATCTATATTAAGAGCAGGGATCACATATAAGGAAGTTCATCTATCTACTTGTTATAAGATTATTGAGGGACTAAAATCTTTAGGACTTATCAAAGGAGATCTAGATAAAGCTATTGAAAATGGTGTCCAAGCATTATTTATGCCCCACGGACTAGGTCATATGATGGGAATGGATGTCCATGATATGGAAAATTTTACAGAAGTTATTGTAGGATATAATGGAGAGGAAAAATCAACTCAATTTGGATTAGCTTCCCTTAGATTAGGTAGGGTCTTAGAAGATGGATTTGTTTTCACAGTTGAGCCAGGAATATATTTTATCCCTGAACTTATAAAAAAATGGAAGGATGAAAAGATCAATTCTGAATTTTTAAACTTTAAAAAGATCGAAGAATATTTAGATTTTGGTGGGATAAGATATGAAGGTGACTATGTTATAGAAGATGGTAAAGGTCGTAGACTGGGACTTAAGATGCCAAAAACTGTAAAGGAAGTAGAAGCTGAAAGAGCTAAAGCTTATGCTAAATAAAAAATATTAGTAAAATAAGGTAGTTAAATAATTTAAAAAAAGGGTAACTCATAAGTAGATTTTCTACTGGAGTTACCCTCTTTTTATTATTTTCTACAATTTTTTCAACTATTTATTATTTTTATATAAATTTTTTCAATAAATGTCTTATAAAAATCAACAACTTCTTTAGCTTTTTCTTTTGAAATTGGAGTCTCTGTTTTTAGTTTTTCATTATAATCCATCTGGTGTACGATAGAATTTCTTCTATTATAAAATTCTTTCATCTTATTATCTATAGTAGTGATGGTATAACCCATTTCTTTGGTAATTTCTTCAAAAATTTTATCTTTAGAAATAAGATTTAATGTGTTTTTAATTGCATAAGAACTTGAAAGAGATTTTGTTGGATTTAAAATAGATTTATGATTTTTAGAATTAATCTCATCAATTATTAATCCAGTCCATTCTTCTAAGTCTTTATTAATGGATTCCAAAAGTATTCCTAAAGATAGATTTAATTTAATATCTTTAAATTTAGTAGTCGGAGATTTTTCTCCTTTCAGTATTTGGATTAAGTTATATTTTAATATTTCACGTAAAAAACGGTCTAAAGAGCTAAAAGTTAGAGCTATAATACCTCTCAAAATAAAATCTGCTATATCTGCATTTAATAATTTTATTGTTTCAAAAATTTCTAATTTTTCTTCTAAAATATTTATATTTTTTAAAAAATCATCTAATATCTTTTTCTCTCTTTGATTTCCTATAGTTATTGTGTTAGGAATTTTAACTTCTTCATGAATATTACTTTCAAAATCAATATCTATTAAATTTTTACTCATTATTCTTCACCACACAAAGTTATTAAAGAATTAGAATTTAATATCTGTATATCGGTATACACACCCCTTAAATACTTAATTCTAATGTTTTCATCTTTTCTTACTCCACGTATTTGAGATAGAGGAGTTAGTTTAGTACTATAATTAGTTTTAATCCCTTTTTCTGTAAACCAAATTTGATCTTTTCTCAATATCTCCAGATTTAATAAATTTACATCATGAGTTGTAAAAATAAGTTGTGCTCCTCTTCTATTTATTTCTTTATTTTGAAATATTTCGATTAATATTTTAGAAATTGTTGGATGAAAACTAGTTTCTAATTCGTCATAGAAAAGAATTTTTCCATTTAATAAAACATTTATAATCGGTCCTCCAATTTCAAAAAATTTGCGAACACCCTTTGATTCCTCCTCTAGATTAAAAATTAAATTACTTTCATAATAAAAAATATTTACCTTAGTTTCAAAAGAATCTCCTTTTTGTAAAAAAAGTTTCAATTCTTCTGGAATTCCAGGTGGAAATTTATCAGTATCTATTTTTTCAAACTTTGCTTCAAAATCTTTAATAGAAGGGTTTATTTTTCTTAATATATCTAAAAATATTTTTCTATATTCTTTTTTCTTTTTTAAAATTTCTACTGTATATTGTAACCAATCAGGATTTCCTTCATTCATATTTATTACTAAATCATTTTTAAAAAAATCTATAACATTTTTAATTTCATCAATTTCAACCCATTCTGATAAAGTCCCTAAGAATAATTTATTTGTCAAAGTTTTATCTTTCATATCTTTAAATTTAGAATTATATTCTCTAGGATATACTGTTTTTATTTCATCTCCTTCAGAGGTTCTTTCAAAGATTTTTTTTTGTTTTTTACTTGGATAATGATATAGAGCTTCCTTTAAAATATGAGTATCGTTAAATGAGATAAAGTAAGCGTATCTTATATCATTTTTAATAAAAACAATTGTAAAATTAGTTGGTTTATCTTTTATTAATTTAAATGGTACTCTAGGAATTTGTTGTCCAATAGTCATAAATTGTGTTGTCTTAATTAAAAAGCTTAAATGTGACATAGCTTTTAGTAAATTTGTTTTCCCAGTTGCATTATTTCCATAAATGGCTAAAAGTGGAGATAATAATATGTTTTCTTCTTTTATTTCAATCAAACTATCCTTTAAGTTATCATCTTTTTTATCACTTTCCATAGAAAAGACAACTTTTTCTTTAATAGATAAAAAATTTTCTACCTCAAATCTAATTAATTTGGCCATACTAACACCTCTTTATTTTAATATATCGTACTAGTAGTAAATTATATATTATTTTTTTAAAAAAATCAATTTAATTTAAGTTTTTGTGATAAATTGTCATTTTTCACTTTTTAAATGTTTATTTTTTACTTTTAATATACTAATTATTTTTCTAATATCATCTTTGCCAACTCTAAGGTGTCATAGATATATTCTTCTACAACTTTTTCAACTATCTTTAAATTTAAAGATTGATAGTCATGAACTGCTATATTTCTAAATCCTACCATACCTTGTAGACGTAAACTCAGTTTTTCACTTATTATATTGTTGTTACTCAAAATTTCAAAATTTTCCTTACTTGTCTGAGGTATACCTAATTTATTTTTCCTTATGTAATGAGTTGCTATATCTATACTTGCCTCACAGAGTCTCTGAACATTTAATATTATAGAATCCTGCCTCCTATAATCATTTAGATTTTTAGGATCTCCCTCATATTCCTCATTAATCCTTTTAATACATCTTTTTATAGTTTCAATTTTGTTTAAAATAATGTCATCTTTCATATCTACACCTCATAGTTATCAATTATTTCTTTTCTCTCTTCATTTAATTTAAAATATTTTTTATATACCAAAAGTTCAAATTTTTCCCTCTCAGTACTGCTTTTTTCATATATATATATTCCATTTTCAACTACTTCTTTTTGAAAAACTGTAGAGGATTTTTTTAATTGTACTAGATCTACTTCTTTTTTTATCTTAGCACTTATCTCCTGAGCTAAAAGAAATATCTCAAAGGAATCATATTCATTTTCAGAGTAAAAAGCTATATCAATATCGCTATCTTTAGTATTTTCTTTTTTTGCATAGGAGCCAAATATATATACAATTTTCTTATCTATATCTTTTAATTTTTCTAAAATTATTTGTGTAATCTCATTTTTTAACATGATCTCCTCCTATTATAATATTTCTATATATATTATACACTATAATTTTTTAAAATATTATTTGTTCTAAATCCTTTGATCCTATTAGATCGTAAGGAAAGACCATAAATCCACCATCACTGTCTAGATCTAACTCATATCCAAGTTCCTTTGCAGTGATATAATATATATACCAAATATACTTAGAACAATAGAAACTATTAGGATTTTTTTTACCTCTTATGAAGTATCCCTTGTCTGTATATTTTTTTAAATTTTCTACAAATACTTTTTTAAATTTTTCATCAAAATTTTTATATCTAAGGACCATAACCTTTCTATCTTCATAGAGCCAAGAATAGGTATCGATCTCATAGTATCCCACTCCTAATTCAGGATAATCTCCCATAATATCTGGTTTTACTACCATAGCTGAGTGTCCATACCATCCCATGGGATTTTTTACTAATTTGTTTTTTATAATAATATCTCCTACCCTTAGTTCTTTTCTATTTGATCTCACTGTTCTTATATCTTGCCACTTTCTATTTATAGGTATATTAGTGCAAGATACAAAGATAAATAAAAAAGAAGATAAGATAAAGATCTTAATAAATTTATTTTTATTTAAAATATATGAATGCTCCATTTCTACCACTTAGATCCCCGTCCCTCCTATAAGAATGAAATTCATCTCTATAGGTACAACTATTAGAAGTTATTATATTTTCCTCTTTTATTCCAATTTTTAATAATATTTGTTTGTTAAATTCTATATTATCATAATGATATCTATTGTTTCTTATACAAAAAACTAACTTAGTTACCTCTTTTCCATACTTTTTATAGAAAAGGTCAAAGAATTCCTCTCCTACAGGATAGTTCTCCTTAGATATCCCGATTCCCAATCCTATTATAATATCTTCTACTAAAGATCCATACTGGGAGATCATCTTTCCTATCATATTTTTTTGAATTCCATTAAAAGATCCCTTCCAACCACCATGGCAGAGTCCAATCGCCTTATTTTTTTTGTCATAGGCGTAGATAGGAAGGCAGTCTGCATATTGTGTAAATAACACTATATTTTTATTTTTAGTAATAAAACCATCTGTTTCTAAATATAGATCTTTTATTTTTTCTTCTATTATTTCTATATTTGTAGAATGAGTTTGGCTAGGAAAGACTATAATCTTATCCTCTATATCCAAAAGTTTTTTTATCCTATCTTTAGATACGGCGTTTTCCTTTATCATCCTACTATCTATCAGATCTTTAGTAGTATATATTGCTTTTATCCCCAAATTATCAAATTCTTCTATCTCATAGTATTCATCTTTTTTTATAAAAATTTTCTTTTCTCCTTTATATTTTTTTATTTTTATTTTTTTATTCTATATAGTAAAAGAAGAATCCCATTGGAATCCTTCTTTTTTTAATCTACTACATTCTATCTACTGTTTTCATTCCTAATAATGCCAATCCCTCTTTTAGAGTTTTTGCTGCTCTATCTGCAATAAGTAATCTAGAATATAAGATATCATCCTCTTGATTTAATATTGGACAAGCATTGTAGAAACTATTAAATTTCTTAGCTAGTTCATATAGATAATCTGTAATTAAGTTAGGTTTACATGTTGTAGAAGCTTTTAACACTGTTGATGGAAATTGATTCATATATAATACCAATGCTTTTTCTGCTTTTTCTATAAATTTAACCTTTGCATCTTGATCTAAATTTTTAGAATTTTCTTTTCCCTTTCTAAGGATAGATTGAACTCTAGCATATGTATATTGTAAGTAAGGTCCTGTATTTCCTTCAAAACTTAAGATCTTATCCCATTCAAATATTATTGCACTCTGTCTATTTTGAGAAAGATCAGCATATTTTACTGCTCCTGTTCCAACTACCTCTGCAATAATATCTTTTTCCTCTGAAGATAGAGATGGATTTTTTTCCTCTACTACCTCTAGTGCTCTTCTTTTAGCTTCATCTAAAAGTTCCTCTAGTTTAATTACATTTCCCTTTCTAGAAGAGAATATTCCATCAGCAAATCTCATTATTCCAAACCAGATATGTTGTTTTTCTATATCCCAACCCATCATCTCAGTTATTTTAAAGAACTGTTTAAAATGATCTTGTTGTCTTTCATCAGTTACATAAACTAATTTATTTACATCATAGTTTTCCTTTCTAAATTTAACTGTAGCTATATCAGAAGTTGCATATAGAAATGCTCCATCTCCTTTTTGTACAAGGCAAGGATTTAACTTTGTTTCCTCAGGGAAAAATACAACTTGAGCTTTTTCAGATTCTACAGCAATCTTTTTTTCCTTTAGTTCTTCTATTACTCCAGGCATCATATCGTGGTAGTGAGATTCACCAAAGTATGTATCGAATTCAATATCTAATCTTTTATATACCTTATTATATTCATTTAGTGATACCTCTATAAACTCCTTCCAAAGTCTATAGTTTTCCTTATCACCTTCATGTAATTTTTTTAATTCAAGTCTTGCTTGACTATTTAAATCTTCATTGTGTTCTGACTCTACAGCAAACTTTACATATACTCTTTCTAATTCATCTATAGGAGCTTTCTCATATGCATCTTTATCTAACCAGTTTCTATAACCAATGATTAATTTTCCAAACTGTGTTCCCCAGTCACCAATATGATTATCAGCCACTGTGTTATATCCCAAATGGTTATAGATCCTCTTTATAGAATCTCCAATAATTGTAGATCTTAAGTGACCTATATGCATCCTTTTAGCAATATTAGGTGATGAATAATCTATGATAACATCTCCATGGGTATCTAAAAATGAAAAATCATATTTTTCAGTTGTCATCTTATTTACTCTTTTTCCTAAATATTCTTCCTTTAAATATATGTTTATAAATCCAGGCCCTGCTATCTCTAATTTTTCAATGATCTCATTATCAAAAAAACCATCTAATAATTTAGTAGCTATTGCTCTTGGATTATTTCCTATTATTTTAGAATTCATCATTGCAAAATTTGTTTGGAAATCTCCAAATTTATCATTTACAGTAGGTTGGATATCAACCTCTTTAAGACCCTCTACCCCTTCAAATACATCTTTCACCATTTGATTAAATATACTTGCTATCTCTTTTTCAATCAGTAACATCTCTTCAACTCCAATTTTTATAATTTATAATTTATTTACTCTATATTTTAACATATTTAATTAGAAATTTGGATATTTTTTAAATATGGATTTTTTAAGGCTAGATACTTGCTTATCTTTTTTTTTTTAATATTCTCTAATCAATTCATTTTCTATAACTTCATCTTTACTTGTAATCCCTTCTCACTCTTGTAAATTACATCTAATATTTTTTTTAATATTCCCCTAGTCCTTCTCCTGTTTCCTCATTTCTTATTCCAAATTCTATTTTAGCTTTAAGTAATCCCAACTTACCCCCTATATCATATCTCTTTCCTTTAAACTTATATGCGCTAACACTGTTTCCATCTTTTATCAAAATTTTGTTAGAAAATTCTCTCTTCTATTAAGAGAAAGATGAATAGCAAAGGTTTTCTAATTAATTCTATCTTGAAATTAAATAAATATATTACTTTCAACAATTATATCGTATATATTATAATATGTGTATATACAAATATTTGTAGGAGGTGAAATGCAGTTTTGGAATATGAGATAGGATTAGCCATGGCTTATGGAGTTTTAACAATATTGTTTATACTAATTTTAAGTTTTATCTCAAATTTTTTTAAGAAAAGATAGAGACTACATTCATATGAAAATAGGAATATTTTTTTTTAAAATAATTTTAAACTTTGTTCACTTAGATGACGTCTGATTATCTGAATCATTTTTTCTACCCACTCTTCATTTGACTTTAAGTATACAGTTTTGTATACTTTTATTAGAAAAAATATATAAGGGGGATCAACATGAAAAAAATAATTATAGGATCTATTTTGCTACTAAGTATACTAGCTTGTGGTAAAAAAGAGGACACAGAGATAAAAGAAGTAAAGGACTACTCTTGGGAAAAAGTAAAGGAAAATTCCAAAGAAACTCAGGTAAATATCTATATGTGGGGGGGAAGCTCTCAAATAAATAGTTTTATGGATAAAGTTATTGCAAAAAATTTAGAAGAAGATAATAAAATAATTTTAAATAGGGTACCAATTGTAGATATTAAAGATACTGTAAATAAATTAATTGTAGAAAAACAAGCAGAAAAAAAAGATGGAAGTGTAGATATTTTATGGGTAAATGGAGAAAATTATAAAGCTCTTAAGGAAGCTAATGTTTTATGGCAGGGATTCACTGATAAACTACCTAATTTAGAATATGTAAATGAGAAAACTCTTGCAACAGATTTTGGAGAGAGTATAGAAGGAAGAGAGGCTCCATTTGGAGAAGCTCAATTTAATTTTGTTTATGATTCTACTAAAACAGAGAAACCTTTTGTAAACTACGAAACATTAAAAAAATATGTTGTAGCAAATCCAAAAGTATTTACTTATCCTGCTATTCCTGACTTTACAGGGAGTGCTTTTGTTAGAAATATAGTTATAGATATGTTAGGAGAAGATATTAACTCCATGTCAGAGAAAGATTTTAAACTTGCTTTAGAACCTGTATGGGATTACTTAAACGAAATTGAACCATATCTATGGAGAGAGGGAAAAACTTATCCTGAAAGTTCTGGGAAATTAGATACATTATACAAAAATGGAGAAGTAGGTGTAACTATGGGATATTCTGTAAATAAAGCTGCAAATAAAGTTGCTGTAGGAGAGTTTAAAGATACTAGTAGAAGTTTTCTTTTAAACAGAGGGACACTTTTTAATAATCATTACCTTGCTATTCCAATGAATGCATCTAATAAAAATGGAGCCCTATATGTAATTAATTACTTGATCTCATCAGAAGCTCAAATATTAAAACAAGATCCTTCTAATTGGGGAGACTTCAATATATTAGATATAAATAAGATCTCATTAGAAGATAAAGAAAGTTTAAGTGAGTTAAGCACCAGTGTTTATACTGTACCATTGGAAGAGTTAGCTAAAAAAAGAGTTAGTGAGCTATCTCCAGCTAAATTAGAGATAATAGAGGAAGGTTGGTTAAAAAACGTTGGAAAAAATTAAGACTTATCTAATAATTGCTCCAGTAACTATATTTATAATAATATTTTTTATATTTGGGCTGTGTAGTGGGATATGTGAAAGCTTAGGACTCATAAGTTTTACAGGAAAAAAAGGTTTTA
The DNA here is from genome assembly GCA_002342785.1 of Fusobacteriaceae bacterium UBA2433. Classification (GTDB taxonomy): domain Bacteria; phylum Fusobacteriota; class Fusobacteriia; order Fusobacteriales; family Fusobacteriaceae; genus Psychrilyobacter. The sequence continues at coordinate 16,407 of DDQV01000111.1, forward strand.
CCTTTGACCACTATAAACAACTTCTAACTAATGAAGTATTTAAAGACTCACTACTATACACAGCAAAGCTTGCTTTAATTTCAGCAAGCATTGCTTTAATTTTTTCTATTTTTATATTGTTTATTCTCTATCTTAGAAAGGATAAAAAAAGTAAAGTGTTTAGTAGAATATTGGAACTTCCCATATTACTCCCATATGTAGTAGCATCATATCTTATCTTAATACTTTTTATGCAGAGTGGATTACTGAGTAGACTATATATATATCTAGGAATAATAGAAAATTTTAAAGAGTTTCCCATCCTTACCAATGATGAAATGGGAATAGGTATAATCATGACTTATGTTTGGAAAAGTTCTCCATTTATTGTCATGATGTCCTATCCAGTATTACTACGAATAGAAGAAAAATTTAATAATCTAAACCATATCTTGGGAATAAGTAAAAAAATGTTTTTTGTAGAAGTGGTCCTTCCTTTATTAGGTCCCTCCCTTATAGTTAGTTTTTTTATCATCCTTGCATTTATATTTACATCTTTTGAAACACCATATCTATTAGGTGTTACCTACCCTAAATCTTTGGCAGTACTTTCATATGAGATGTATTCCAAGGGGAACTTAAGTGTAAGACCCCAACTCATGGCAATTAATATGGTGATTTCTGCAATTGCTATCTTGGCCGGTGGGATAGTTTACTGGATAAATAAAAATATAATTAGTAAAAATCAAAGGGCGTGGAAGTAATGAGTAGGATACTAAACATTAGATTAAAAATAGTAGTAAGTCTTATAACTTTAGTCATGCTTATGCCTTTTATCTCACTTTTTTTAGAAATTTTAAATAAAGATGCTTGGATATTTACCTTTACTAGTAATAAAACTTATTTGGCTTTTTTAACCACAATTATCATATCTATTTTTACACTTCTACTCAATATGATATTTGGAATCCCTGCTGCCTATGTTCTATCAAGGAAGAAATTTTATGGGGAAAAAATTATAAATATATTAATATTTCTTCCTCTAATAATTCCTCCTTTTGTAACTAGTATGGGGATATACTTTACTTTTATAAAGTTATCCCTGGCAGAAACTATTTTAGGAGTGGTTATGGTTCATACAGTTCAAACACTTCCATATTTTATTAGGAGTGTTGTAATAGGGTATGACACATTGGATGAAACCTATGAACTAGTTGGAAAATTCATGGGAGCAAATGGTTGGCAAAGATTTACTAAAATTACCCTGCCTCACATATTCCCATCACTAATAGCAGGGAGTAGTTTAGTAATAATAGTTTCATTTGCTCAATATCTAACAACATTAATAATAGGTGGAGGAAGGATTATTACTATCCCCATCCTTATGTTCCCTTATATTTCAGGTGGTGACATAAAAGTAGGAGGAGTTTATAGTTTATCTTTTATCATAATAAATTTAGTTTTAATTGTATCTTTAGAGAGTGTAGTAAAAAAAATTTATAAGGAAAATAATAAGGGGTAGTAATGATTAAAATAAAAAATTTAAATAAAGAGTACAGTGGGTTTAGTCTCCAAGATATCAATCTTGATATAGGAAAGGGAGAGGTGTTAACTCTTTTAGGAGAGTCTGGATGTGGTAAATCTACTCTTTTAAAATCTGTTTCTGGAATTATAGAGGACTTTACTGGGGATGTATTTATGAATGGTAGAAGTATCAAAGGGATCTCTCCTGCTGATACAGGAATATCCATGGTATTTCAAAATTCTTTATTGTTTCCCAATATGAATGTTATAGATAATGTAACTTTTGGATTAAAAATAAAAAGAATTTCTAAAAAAGAGAGGGATCTTCAAGGAAAAGAGATCTTAAAAGAGCTAGGGTTGGAAGGTTTTGAAAAAAGACATCCATACGATCTAAGTGGAGGACAGCAACAAAGGGTTTCAATAGCTAGAGCTTTGGTTATGAATCCTAAATTACTTTTAATGGATGAGCCATTTTCTGCCTTAGATCAAAATTTAAGGGGGAAGATGCAAGAACTATTAAGGAAACTTCAAAAAAAATTTAAAACAACTATCTTGTTTGTAACCCACGATAGAGATGAGGCCTTCTACCTTTCAGATAGAATTGCCATAATGAGAGATGGAAAGATAGAACAAGTAGATTCTCCCTATAATATATATAATTCTCCTAAGAATGAGTTTGTCTCAAAATTTCTAGGGATTAATAATATATTTAACGGGACAGTTGAAAACTCCTTGTTTATTTCCAAAGAGATCCAACTAAGGGTAGATAGTCATCACATAGATGGAAGATATAAACTTGCATTAAAAAGTGAAGACCTAAGGGTAGTAAGGGAAGATAAAGGAGCTACTTTCCCTGGAACTATCTATGATTTTTCATTTAGAGGTGGTTTTTACCATATTAAAGTTCAGATAAAAGATAAAAAAATAGTTGAAGTAGTCCAGAATAATGTGAAATTTGATCTATATATAGGGAAGAAGATCTTTGTAAAATATAGTACAGATACTATTATTAAAATTGGAGAAAAGGATCAAAGGATATGATTTCAATAATAATTCCTGTTTTAAATGAGGAAAAAAATATAGTTGATCTCCTAAAATCTTTAAGTTGTATAAAGGGCCCTAAGGAGATAATAGTTGTAGATGGAGGAAGTAGAGATAACACAGTGGAACTATCCAGAGAATATGCAAAAGTAATAAGATCTAAAAAAGGAAGAGCCAACCAAATGAATCAAGGTGCTAAGTGTGCCAAGGGAGATATCCTTTGGTTTGTTCATTCGGATAGTATTATAGATGAAAATTCTTTGGAAATAATAGAAGAAACCATAAGGAAAGGAAGTATAGCAGGTGGATTTTCCCTCTACTTCCATGACTCTAATAACGTTTTCTTAAAATATATAGCCCTTACATCAAATTTAAGGGCAGATTATACCAAATTATTTTTTGGAGACCAAGGGATATTTATGAAAAAAGATATATTTCATGAGATAGGGGGATACCCCAAGATAGCTATAATGGAAGATTTTCAATTTTCACTGGAGTTAAAGAAAAAAAAAGGAAAAGTTATGAGGGTAAAGGGGAGGATAGGAACATCTTCTAGGAGGTTTAGAGAGGGAGGAATATTTAGAACATTTCTTTTTATGCAGAAGATGAAAATACTTTATATATTTGGAGTTTCCCCAGAAAAACTAAATAAGATCTATAGGGAGGCACGTTGATGGATGCAGTTGTAATAATGAGTAGGATTCCCGTTCCTGGAAAAACTAAAACTAGATTGCAGGGATTTTTAACTAAAAAAGAGTGTGCTGATCTACATAGATCATTTTTAAAGGATATTTTTACACTGGGAACAGATAGGGATAGATATTTAAGTTATGGAGATGATGGTCCAGTTAAGATTATAGAAGATATCCTTCCATGTGATATAAAAATTTTCCCTCAAGAGGGAGAAGATCTAGGGGAGAAGATGAAGAATATATTTATCCACTTATTTACCCTAGGATATGAAAAAGTCATCTTATTTGGTGCTGATATCCCAGAGATAACAGATGTAGACATTGAAGATGCCTTAAAAAAATTAGAAGATAGAGATCTTGTATTTGGCCCTACACTAGATGGAGGTTATTATCTAGTGGGAATGAAAAAACTCCATGAAATAGTTTTTAATAATAAAATAAAGTGGGGAACTCCATCTGTATTTGAAGAAACTATTAACTTGATTAAACAAAAAGGAATAGATATAGATCTTATAGATATCCATGAAGATATAGATACAAAGGATGATTTAATCAACCTATATAAAAGAATAAAAAATACCTATATATATATAAATACCAAGATATTTATAGAGGGACTAGGTGGGAGGATAGATGAAAAAATTAATAGATAATATATATAGCTATATAAGGGAGGGTCACTTAAAGGAATTAAATTTAGAAAAGGAATTTAAGTTACGTTTCTTAGCACAAGGCGAATATAATAAAAATTTTATCTTGGAAGATAGTAAAAATAAATATGTATTTAGAGTTAATTCAGGTAGTCAAATAGGAGTAGCCAACCAAATAGAATATGAGTATAGTGCTCTAAAAAGATTAGAAGTATCAGGGTGCACACCAAAAGTTCATTTTGTAGATGGAACTAAGAACTATATTAAAAATGGGATCTTAGTTATGGACTACTTAGAGGGAAGACCACTAGAGTATGGTAAAGATCTAAAAAGCGCAGCAAAGATTTTTTCTAAGATCCATTCCCTTGATTTAAAAAGAGATGATTTTGATTCTTTTATCACGGAAAACTATATATTTAGTGATAGAATTAAAGAGAGTAACAACCTTTTGAAAGATGTTTGGGGTAGTAAACTAATAGATCCAGAGACAAAGAAAATTTTAGAAAAACTTGTAAACTACTGTGAAAAAAATGCTCACTTAGAGAGATATTTTATAGAAAATCCTTGGAAGGTAATAAATAATACTGAAGTTAACTCCCATAATTTTATTATAGGTAAAAAAAATTATTTGATAGACTGGGAAAAACCAGTATTATCAGATCCATGTCAGGATATAACTCAATTTTTAGCACCAACAACAACTCTTTGGAAAACCAATACCCTCCTAAGTACTCAAGAGATTGAAAAATTCTTTAAAATTTATGAAAGTGGAGTAGGAGACCAAAATATAAGGGAAAGGGTGAGACTGTATACACCATATCTTTATTTAAGAGCTTTAAGCTGGTGTGCATACGCTTATTTAGAATATCAAAAGCCAGGGAAATCTATAAAGAACTTGGATACTTATGCTAAGATAAAAGAATATTTAGATCCAAGATTTATCAAAATTTTCTTTAAATTCTAATATTGGAGAGTCATTTATTAGATCCTAGATTTCCCTCATATTCCTCATTAATCCTTTTAATACATCTTTTTATAGTTTCAATTTTGTTTAAAATATTATTTGTTCTAACTTTTTTGATCTTATTAGATCGTAAGGAAAGACCATAAATCCCCCATCACTGTCTAGATCTAACTCATATCCAAGTTCCTTTGCAGTGATATAATATATATACCAAATATACTTAGAACAATAGAAACTATTGGTATTTTTTTTACCTCTTATGAAGTATCCCTTGTCTGTATGTTTTTTTAAATTTTCTACAAATAATTTTTTAAATTTTTCATCAAAATTTTTATATCTAAGAACCATAACCTTTCTATCTTCATAGAGCCAAGAATAGGTATCGATCTCATAGTATCCAACTTAATCCCCCATAATATTTGGTTTAACTACCATAGCAGAGTGTCCATACTGGTGTTATACTCTTTTAGT
>DDQV01000110.1 GCA_002342785.1 Fusobacteriaceae bacterium UBA2433
TACACCTATCAACCCAACTATCAATACATATGACCATAAGATGTTGTTTAAAAAATCTACCATACTTCTTTCCTCCTATTTTTTTCCAACTTTAAACAATAATTTTTTAATAAAAATAACATTATTTTTTCTTATATATATATTTAAATATTTATAATTTTTATTTTTTTATTCTAGAAAATACTCAAAGATAAAAGATTTGAAATATCTTCTAAGAGTGCATATCCTCCTATGGAATTTCCTTTGAGATCTAGAGCAGGACCATAAACTCCAATTCCCATCTTTCCTGGAACAAGTGATAAAATCCCTCCTCCTACTCCTGATTTAGCAGGAATTCCAACTTTTACTGCAAACTCTCCTGAACCATCATACATTCCACAAGTTACCATCAAACTTTTTACTAATTTTGCAGTATGTATTGAAACAACTCTTTCACCATAACTAGTCACTCCATTATTTGCAAGAAAAAGTCCAATCTTTGCAAGATCAAATGCTGTAATTAAGATAGAACATTGTTTAAAATATATATCTAAAGCTTCCTCTACATCTCCCTCTATAATTCCATCATTTTTCATAAAATAAGCCATAGATCTATTTCTATTTCCAGTTATTTTTTCCCCATGATAGATATCTCGATCATAATCCAAATTAGGATTTTCTGATATTTTTTTTATAAAATCTAAAACTCTATTAAATTTTTCCTCTGAAGAATCTCCTTTTATCATAGAAGATACTGCTATTGCTCCAGCATTTATCATAGGATTAAAAGGTTTACTAAAAGATGTTTCTAATTTTTTTATAGAATTAAATGGATCTCCTGTAGGTTCCATTCCTATTTTTGAAAAAATATAATCTTCCTCATTATCTAATATTGCTAACATTAAAATTAGAGGTTTTGATATACTTTGAATAGTAAATTTTTTTTCATAATCTCCAGCATAAGAAATTTTATTATTGTTATCCATAATACAAATCCCAAAATTTTCCTTATTGGCATTTTTTAAACCTGGAATATAATCAGCAACCTTTCCCTCTTTACATCTTTCTTTATTTGCTAAAATCAAATTATAAAGAATATCTGAATTTATCATAATGAACTCCTCCTACATAAAATATAATTTTTTTATTTTTAGAACTAAAAATACTATCAACAATCTATTTGTACAATTATAAAACACATAGTTAGTTATAGTCAAATAACATAAAATATGATTTATATACTTTTAAAAAATTAATAATATATTTCATATATATATAATAGACTCTATTTTATATCTTTTTTTCACTTCTAGTAGGTTATAGTAGAGCTCAGTAATATCCTGTTAGTTGTAAAAAATTTAAACGACTATACATAAACAATATATATTTTTAAAATATAATATTTATATGATAATAAAGGTAAATATTATATACTTTTGGATATTTTTTTATTATTAGTAAAGATAAATAAAAAAGATGATCTTTATAAAATATAAAAATCATCTTTTAATATCACTATTTTTTTAAAATTAATTCAATACTAGCAATAGGTAGTTCCCTTGAGATATCAGATATCTCAACTTTTATCCTATCTTCTAAATTTCTATCTTTAAAATATTTTTTAATAATTTCTTTTCTTTGTTGAATTATTTTATTGATCTCCTCTTCTAAAATCTTATTTTTTGTATCTCTTTTAAAAAACATATCTTCTTTTAATTTTGCATTCAATAATTTTTTTTCCATCTCTTTATCAGTAAATAAAGTAAAGACTATATTTATATCCTCCTTACTTTCTAATATCTCTACTACTTTTTCTAGGATATCATTTCCTTTAACCTTAAAGTTAGAGTCTAAATATTCATATTCAATAAATAGATCTTTCTTCTCACCTATATTAAAAGTGCTCAGTATAAAATTTGCTGGAGAGGTTACAGCTCTTACTAAAATATTTTTCAATCCCTCTAATACAATCCTAGATATCTTAAATTTTGGATTATTAAAATCCCCAGATATAGGTAGATCTATTTTTAAATTATTTTCCCTATCTTTTAGGATATTAACTCCTAATTTCAAAGGGATTATGGAAAATATATCTGTTTTTTCTCCTATATCAATTTGTTTTATTAATATAAGGTTGTCACCTTTTATCTTTCCTTTATTTAAAATAAAACTACTATTATAATTTAGTTTTCCATTATCAATTTTATTAGGCAGATTCTTAGATAAAATTTGATCAAAATCTAAAAAGTTTAGATTTAATATATCTAACCTACCATCTATATTTAAACTTGTAGGAGAAAAGTCTTCTTCTTTTTCAAGGGAAGATAGAAAATTAAAACTAAATTTTCCATTTCCTGTTAAATCAGCTTTTATCTCTCCATTAAAGTTTTTATTCTTTTCTGTAGTAAAATCATTAATATCTATTATAATATTTCTTAGATTATACTTTAAATCACTATAAATATAATCTAGTCGACCATCTTTTACTTCTATAGTTTTTATAAATAATATAGGATTTTGTATTTTTTCTTTTTTTCCATCTTCTAAATTATTTATTTTATAATTTGTAGGATCATCTTCTATAGCTACTTCTTTTTTTGAATTATTTTTAATTTGTTTTATCTTAACCCACGGTTTTTTTAATATTATTTTATCTAAAAATATCTTATTTTTAGATAGTTTTCCTACCTCTATATTTCCATCTTCAAAGAAAAAATTGATTTCATCATCTATAAAAGTAACATCCTTACCTTCTATCTTTCCTATTATATTATAGTCTTTACTATCTTTTGAGAGTATATTGTTAGACTTAATATTTTCTGCTTTTAAATATATATCTTCTTTTTTTAAGGATAACTTTTCTAAAGAGATTATATTGTCCATCTTAAGACTATCTTTTAAATAATTAAACTTTAAAGTAAGATCTAAATTTCCACCTTCAAAGAAAAAATTGATTTCATCATCTATAAAAGTAACATCCTTACCCTCTATCTTTCCTATTATATTATAGTCTTTACTATCTTTTGAGATTGTATTATTAGACTTAATATTTTCTGCTTTTAAAGATATATTATCTTTTTCTAAGGATAATTTTTCTAAAGAGATTATATTGTCCATCTTAAGACTATCTTTTAAATAATTAAACTTTGAAGTAAGATCTAAATTTCCACCTTCAAAGAAAAAATTATTTTCATCATCTATAAAAGTAATATCCTTACCCTCTATCTTTCCTATTATATTATAGTCTTTACTATCTTTTGAGAGTGTATTGTTAGACTTAATATTTTCTGCTTTTAAAGATATGTCATCTTTTTCTAAGGATAATTTTTCTAAAGAGATTATATTGTCCATCTTAAGATCTTCTTTTAAATAATTAAACTTTGAAGAAAAACTTAATTTCCCATTTAATTTTAAACTTTCTTCTAAAAATATATCTATGTCTTTTAGTTCTAAGGAAACTATATCTACCTTCCCTTTAATACCAATAGAATCTATATCTTTTTCTCTCTCTATAGCTTTTTCTTTCTCTATTTCTCCGTTAAAATTAATCTTTGCTCCTTGAAATTTTCCTTTAAACTCTAAATTTGAATTTCCTTTCAAGGTTCCTAGATCATCTATTTGAAGATCTTCTATCTCTAGATCTATCTTTTCATCATAGATCTTATAATCTAATATTTCAAACTCTTCTATATTAAATATAGGGTATTTTGAAATCTCATCTTTCCTATCACTAATATCTTGTTTTTCTGTTATATTTTTTGAGATAGAAGATATATATTTTTTAATATCTTTTAGATCGACAACTCCTTTATTTGTTTTTATCTCTTTTAGAAAAAATTTATTTTCCATTATCTTAAAGTTTTCTATCTTTCCTTGAATATTATCCATAGAAAGAAGGTTCCCAAATTCAGTAGAAACTATATCTAAATCTTTCAAGCTAAATTGTCCATTTAAACTATAGATATTATCTAACAAATTACAATTAAAATCAAAATTACTATCTAATTTCCCGTCTAATTTTTCCAAATTATATAAAGCTTTTAATATATAAAGTTTATCATCTAATAAAAATTCCTTTGTCTCTACCTTTCCTCGTAAAGTTCCATCTTCTTTATATTCTAAATTTAGATTTAATTGTCCACTCTTATAAAAATCTACTGTTGAATTCAAAGTAACTTTTTTATTTTCATATAAGATCTGTGGTGTCTTTATGGTAAATTTATTTTCCCCACGAACCATCCTATCGTTATAATAAAAAGTAAAATTATCTATAGTAACATCTTCTAATTCAATACTTTGTATATAAGAATTCTTTTTAGGCTCAGGTTCAGATATAATTTTTTTTTCACTGGCTATTTTCTTTAAAATAGAATCAAAATTGGCTATTCCATCGTTATATTTCAAAGAAAGTTTTGGACCTACTAAAGTTAACTCCCTTATATAAAATTTTCTTTTAAACAATGGCATTATATCTATATTTACATTAAAAGAATCAAAATCAACAAAAATATCTTCTTTATTTTCCTCATATATCTTTAAGTTATCGATTGAAAGGATATTTTTAATATAATTATATCCAAACTCTCCACTGCTTACCTTTCTTCCTATTATTTTTTCTAATTTATTTACTGTTATCTTTTTTACCATAGATGGTAGTTTCACAAAAAACACAATTAAACTGACTAATATTCCTATATATATAAATTTTTTCATCTTTTACCCTCTCCTTATTTTCTATCTTTACTATCCTTATAATCTATCGTTTCTATATAAATAATCCTCTATTTTATCTAAAAAAGATAATATCCCCTTAGTAAAACTAAGGATCTATTATCTTTTTTATTTTAATATTGTTTATTTTATTTTTCTATAAATAAAAATAAAATTTAAATAGAGTTAAAATATCTCTAATTTATATTTCTTTAAAGGCCAGGCCCAAAGAGCTAGATAGATAATAGAAAAAACTATCAGTTTTATAAATATATTTTCTAAATAAAAACTTCCACCTAAAGCTATCCCTGTACTTAGGACAACTTTAATTTTAAACTTTAATATACGAGTTATATCTAACTTTATATATTTTTTATTAAATGTAATATATAGCAATATAAAATTTACCATAGATGCTATTGCTGTAGCAAGTGCAAGTCCCCTATGTTCAAATTGTTTTATCAATACTGCATTTAAAACTATATTTATTACAATAGATATCACACTAAATATTACAGGTTTTTTAGTATCTTTCATCCCGTAAAATGCACGACTCATAAGATGGATCGCTGTATAGAAAAATAGTCCTATTGAATAATAGATTAAACTCTCAGAAGTTATCGTTATTGAATTTTGTGTAAATTCTCCATGACCTAATATCAACTTTATTATATCCTTAGCATAAAATATTAAAACTCCCATACTTGGTATAATTAAAAATTGTAAAAAATTTAATCCTCTTTGTAAACTCCTACTCACTACCTCAGTTTTATTATTTGTAATAGCTTTAGAAAGTGTAGGATATATAACTGTAGCTATGGAAATACCAAATACTCCTAAAGGTAGATTATATATCCTCGTTGCATTTTCTAATGCAGATACACCACCACTAGCTAAATGTGATGCAAAAAATTGATCTACTATACTATTTATTTGTCTAGCAAAGATCCCAAGTAACATAGGGATCATCAATATAAATATTTTTTTTAAATCTTCATCTTGAAAATCTATCTTAAATTCATAGTTTTTAACTATTTTTATAAAGGATGGTAAAACTACTAAAAATTGTAATAATCCTCCTATAACTACTCCTACAGCCATTGCTTTTATACCATATTGTTTACCATAAACAATTATACTAATTATTATAGCAAAGTTAAAAAATAATGATGTACTTGCAGGGATCAAAAATTTTTTAAAATTATTTAATATAGCAGAGATCATCCCAGCTAAACCAATAAATACAAAATAAACTGCCATTATTTTTAATAGTTTAGAGGCAATTATTTTTGTTTCCTCTGGATATCCTGTCACAATAAAATTTATTATATTGTCAGAAAATATAACCATAAGGATAGTTATCAGAGTAGTAAATATAAATAATAGATTTAAAACTGAATATATCAAAGTTTTAGATCTTTCAGCTCCATATTTTTTTTCCTTATCGTTGTAGATTGGAATAAATACAGTTCCTAAAGCTCCCTCTCCTAATAGTTGTCTAAAAAAATTACTTATTTTAAAGGCACTAAAGTAAGCATCAGTATATTTTGTAGCACCAAAATAATATGCAATAAGTGCTGTTCGAATTAATCCCAAAACTCTACTAGCCAAGGTAATTATCATAATTAAAATACTACTTTTAAACAAGTGAAACCACCTCTTTAGGAGATTTTAATTTTAATCTTATCCCATATTCTAAGATCTCAATATCATCATCTCTATATAGTTCTAAAAGAGATAAAAATAGAAATACAAGATGTAATTTATCTATAGCTTTAGAAAATATATCTTCTAAATATACCTCCCTTCCTTCAGGCAAACTATTCCATAGTTTATTTTTTTCCTCTTTCAAATCATATTTCACATTTACGTCAATCTCATATATATCTGTATTTTCTATAAATTTAGAATAAATTTCATATATCAAATTACCACTTAAATTAGAAAGATCAAAATCTGTATTTGGAATTTTTATTATATTTTTTCCCTTATTAAATTTAGTATATGAGATATTATATTCATTTTCTAATTCCCTTATTTTTTCACTTAATTCTTTAAATAACTTATATTCTGCAAGTTTATGGGATAGGGCTTCCTCTTTTTTCTCCTTCTCCCTCATATTTAAGATAGACAATGCTTTTATTTCTAATAGTTCACTGGCTACTCCTAAAAATTCAACTTTAATAAGTACACTTTCTTTTCTAGCACTTTCTATAAGAAAAAGATATTCATCTATAAGAGTACTGATCTTTATCTCTGTTATCTTCATCTCTTTTTTTTCCAAAAGATGAAGGAGTAGATCTAATGGACCCTCAAAATTTTCCAATTTCATTTCTAATTTCATTTTTACCTTCTTTAATTTTTATTTTTTAAATATTCATTCCATATTAAAACATCACTATTAATAGCTATTTTTAATTCCTCTATAGATTTAAACTTTTTTTCATCTCTAAGATGTTTTATCAACTCCACAATAACTTTTTTACCGTATATATAATCTGAAAAATTTAATATATGGGTTTCTACACTGAGTTCTCCCTCTTTTAGAGTGGGATTTTTTCCTATATTTACTACACCATCATAAACTTTGTCATATCCTTCTATCTGAACCTTAGCTCCATATATCCCAAAGGGTGGATAGATCTTATCGATTAACTTTAAGTTTGCTGTAGGAAATCCCATTTGACGTCCATATTTTTTTCCATGAACTACATTTCCTATTATAAATAGATTATAACCCAATAATTTTTTTGCCTTTTCTAATTCACCACTGGCTATAAGTTCCCTAATTAAAGTACTACTCACAACTTTTTTATCTAAAGTTACAGGACTTATCTTGTTTACTGTCATTCCATAAGTTTTCCCCATCTCTATCATATCATCTACAGTAGCTGCTCCTCCTGCACCAAATCTAAAATTAAATCCCACAAATATTTCACGAGTCTTAATGGTCTTTAATAATTTTAAAAATTCTAGTGGTGTAAGGGAGGAAAAATTCTTATCAAATTTTTGAAATATAACATAGTCCACTCCAATTTTTTTTAAGAGGTGGATCTTCTCCTCCTTTGAATTGATAAGTTTAGGAGTCGTCTTTTGAGACATAAAACTTTTAGGATGTTTATCAAAGGTAAATACCACTGATTTCCCACCAATCTTTTTTGCTTTTTTTATTGCTCCTTTAATAACATTTTTATGACCTTCGTGTATTCCATCAAATGCTCCAATCGCCACACATAGATCATGATTTTTTCCTTTTAGTTGAAATATATCATCTATGATTTTCATACTTTTCTCCTTATTTTTTTTTCTTCTTCTAAATTACTTTCTTTTAATTGATTGTATATATTTTCTATTCGTTTAAACCTATTTCTAACTCCAGATTTACTTAAATTAATTAAATTTCCTAGTTCATTAAGGGAAAACTCTGGATTTTTTAATCTCAAAACAGCTATCTCTTGTAACACTAAACTCATTGTAGATAAACCAATCTCATTATCTATATATTCTATCATAAGAACTTGTTTTCTCCCAGTATTAAGGGTCTTAGTTTCATTGGCTAACTCCCAATTTATCTCTCTGATAGTTTTATTTTTTATCTCCTTCATGATTATAGTTTCTTCATATTTAAAAAATTCTTTGAGGACACCGATTGCTATTAAAATATCCATAACGTCCTCTGCATTCCTAAGATATATTAAAAACTTATTTCTTTTAGTTGTCTTAAAACATCGTTTATCTCTAGATTTCAAAAGAAGATATAATCTATCTGCTACCTCTTCAGAATCTATAAAAAAATCGATGGCATATTCTTTTTCAGGATCTTTTATATAACCACAAGCTAAAAATAACCCCCTGAGAAAACCATTATATAGTTCTTCCCTCTTATCAAACTGTTCTTCTATTTGCTTAAAGGAATCTAAAAATTTATTATATCCCATTTGATATGGTATTGTCACCACATAAACTTTATGTTCTCCTAATTTTTTACTTATAGAATATTTTATAAAAGTTTTTAACTTGGTTAATTTTTTAAAAAGTTCTACTACCCTCTGGGAAATAGAATAATTTTCTAAAGTTATCTCAATTTTTTTTTCATAAAATGCATTTTTTGAATAAAGTATCCCGTAGATCTCGGCTAAATTTTCATCATAATTATCTATATCTTTATTAAAAATTTCTTCTTTAATCTTAAGTGTATATGACATGATCTCTCCTATCTATTTAGCTTCACTCCAGTTATTACCTATAGCAACATTGGCCTTTAATTTTACATGATTTAATTTTACAGTTGTTTCCATTATATTTTTTATAAATTTTGCATATTCCTCAACCTTTTCCTCTTTTACTTCAAAGATAAGTTCATCATGAACCTGTAAGTTCATCTTTATATCTTCTTTTTTTTCTATTTTTTTATTTACTTCTACCATTACTATTTTTAAAATATCTGCTGCTGTTCCTTGAATCACAGAATTTACTGCCATTCGTTCAGCTTGTTTTACAATATTTTTATTTGAAGAGTTTATCCCATCTATAGTTCTTTTTCTGTCATATAGAGTTCTTACAAATCCATTAACTTTAGCATCTTCTATTATCTTTGTTTCTAAAGCTTTTACCCCTGGATATTGACTAAAATATCTAGAGATATATTCCTTAGCTTCACCTAGACCTATCTTTAATTCACTAGATAAACCAAATGCTGTTTTCCCATAAATTATACTAAAATTAACAATTTTTGCCAAAGATCTTTTATCTCGGCTTACCTCTTCATCTTCTGATAATGAAAATAATTTTCTTGCTGTAAGATCGTGAAGATCTTTATCTTGATTGTAAGCTAAGATCAAAGTTTCATCTTGACTGACTTCAGCTAAGACTCTAAGTTCTATTTGAGAATAATCAATAGCTAAAAGTTTATATCCATCCTTTGCAACAAATCCTTGTCTTATCTTTATCCCCTCAGGTGTTTTTACAGGGATATTTTGTAAATTTGGATTAGAAGATGATAATCTTCCTGTTGCTGTTCCTGTTTGATTAAATGTTGTATGGATCCTACTATTAGCATCTACTAATTTTGGTAATGCTTCTACATATGTACTCTGTAGTTTAGCTAATTTTCTATATTCTAAAATATCTTCTGCTATTGTTTCACCATCTCTATCTCGAAGCACCTCTAATACCTCTACCCCTACAGATTCTTTTTTTATCTTGGGTAATTTCATCAACTGAAATAATACTATCCCCAATTGCTTTGGAGAAGCTATATTAAATACTAGTTTATTATTTAAGAGTTCTTCTAAATCAGAATTTTCTATTTTTTGCTCATATTCAACATATTCTGATTTTTTCTTAGAGTTAAGCTTTCCTAGTTGTAAGATAATTTCCCTGATCTCTCCCTCGGTAAGTTCCATCATATTGACCTTATGTTCTACACATTTTGCTACTTTATCTTTGATTCGAGGGATTATCTCATCTAATTTTATAGCTAACTCCTCCTGATATTTTTTAAAATAATCAAGATCAATTAATATTCCTTCATCTTCCATCTTATATAAGATCTTAACTAGGTCCATCTCAATATTATATATTTTTGTTAATTTTTCTTCATTTAATTCTTCTAAAAATTTATCTCCTGATCTATATAAAAATTTTGCTCTAACTTCTAAAAAATTATGTGTATCCTCTAAACTCATCTTTTCAGCAGAACTTTCCTTTAAGATCTCACCCTCTGTTTTTATAACTTCACCATCTCTATTTAAAACTAGATCTTCAAACTCTTCCTTTGTATGATTAGTTAAAAGATAGTTTCCTATAAATAGATCACATTTTATATTTTTAGGATCTATTCCAGATTTTAATAATTTTTTATACCCATAGACTATATATGGTGTATCTAATTGAAATAATGGTTTTAGAGCATCTAAAGTTATCTCTGTTGTTATAAGAATACTAGGATTTAAAGATATATATCTACTTCCTTTATCAGTAATAAATACTATTGCATTTTCATTTTTAAAGATAGCAACTTGATTTGATTCTTTTATCTCTTTTTTTAATTTTTTTATCCCATCTAAATCAACAATAGTACTCTTTTCAAAATTTTCTTTATTTAAAATTTCTAATACTTTATCTTTATTCTCAGAAAGATTTTTTTGTATCTTTTCTTCTAAAACTTTGAACTCCTCTAAATCTATAGATTCCCTTTCTATAATTTTTAAAAATTCTTCTAAAACTTTTTCAAGTTGAAGATCTCTTTCAGACCTAATATCCTCTATTTCTAAAGTATCTAAAATTGGATTTTCTTTTTCTATTTTTTCTAACTCAAAGGTAAATTTTTTAATATAACTTTTAAAGTTTAACTCCTTACATAGTTCTATTAATTTATTTAGATCTCTCTTATATCTCATCTCTTCTAAATTAAAATCTAATTCAATATCTGTTTTTATAACTGCTAGTTTTCTACTTAGAAATGCTAACTCTTTATCTTCAATAATATTTTTTATCAGACCCTTTCCTATTCCAGGAATCTCACTTAATTTTTCTATATTTTCATAGATCCCCTCTAAGTTTCCATATAGATCTAACATTGGAACTGCTTTTTTTGGACCTACCTTTCTTACCCCTGGTATTCCATCACTAGCATCTCCAATAAGTCCAAACAGATCAGGTATTAATTCAGGAACAACTCCTAGTTGTGCCACTACATCTTCAGGAGTTTTTAAAATTCCAAACCTACTCTTACCATCACCCTTTCCTAAAAGAGCAATCTTTATATTTTCATCTAAAACTTGAGAAAGATCTTTATCTCCAGTAACTATATATGTTTCGATTCCCTTTTTTGAAAGTTCTTTGGCATAGGTTCCTAAAACATCATCGGCTTCATGACACTCTATCTTTACTTTTTTTATCCCAAATATATCTAAGAGTTCTTCAATTCTTTTTATTTGTAAAACCAAATCATCTGGCATAGGTTTTCTATCTGATTTATATTTATCATAAATTTTAGTTCTCTCTAAAGATTTTCTACTTACGTCGAAAGCTCCGATTATATATTCTGGTTCAAATTCTTTTAAAACTCCTAAGAGTGCATTTAAAAATCCAAAGGTTGCACCGGTAGGTTCTGAACTTGTTCTAAGATTTAGATGTGCATAGAACGATCTATACATAATTGCACTTACATCTAATAATACTGCTTTCTTCATTTTATTCTCTCCTTTTCTTTCCATTTTTTAAAAATTATTTCAAAAAATTATTTTTATTTTATGGAAATATATTTATTTTATTTTTAAAATCTAAATAAAGTTAATTTCATTTAGATATTGTTGTTAATATTATTATTTATTATATCATAATTTTTTTTGATTTATTTTTTTTTGTAAATTTTATTGTATTTAATGATTTTTTCATTTTTATTTTAATTTTTATATAGAAAAATTATGGGACTTTAATTCATATAAAGTAATTATAATATAGTACATATGTACTGTACCAAAAAAAAGATATTTTATTTTAAAAAAAGCCTTGATTTTTACAAAAAAATAGATTATAAATTTATTAGTGATAAATTATCAACTCAAACGTTTGTGAATGAAACATCACAATATGATTTAAAAGGGGGATTAATAATGAAAAAATTTGATTACATGGAGAAATTTGGACATGAACAATTGGTATTCTTTCATGATAAAGCTACTGGACTAAAGGGAATTACGGCTATCCATGATACTACTTTAGGACCTGCATTAGGTGGAACTAGACTATGGAACTATGCTACAGAAGAGGAAGCTGTTGAAGATGTTCTAAGACTTAGTAGAGGTATGACATATAAAGCTGCTTGTGCTGGTTTAAATCTTGGTGGAGGAAAGACTGTTCTTATTGGAGACCCTAAAAAAGTTAAGAATGAAGCGTATTTCAGAGGATTAGGAAGGTTTGTTCAATCATTAAATGGTAGATATATCACAGCTGAAGATGTTAATACTTCTACTAAGGATATGCTATTTTTATCTATGGAAACAGATCATGTTGTTGGATTACCTGGAAAATCTGGAAACCCTTCACCTGTTACTGCATGGGGAGTATTTGCAGGTTTAAAAGCTACACTAAAAGAAACTTTTGGTACTGATTCAGTAGCCGATAGAACTTTTGCTGTACAAGGTGCAGGTCAAACTGGTTATTTTTTAATAAACTACCTACTAGGATATAATTTTTTAACTGATACTTATACTAATGAAAAAGCTAAAAAAATATATTTCACCGAAGTAAATGAAGACCATATTGCTAGAATGAAAGCTGAACATCCTGAAGTTGAGTTTGTTGCTCCAGATGATATCTATGGTTTAGATGTAGATCTATTTGCTCCTTGTGCACTAGGTGGAGTTATCAATGATAAAACTATTCCTCAATTTAAATGTAAAGCTATAGCAGGATCTTCAAACAATGTATTAAAAGAAGATTTCCATGCTGATGTTTTAAAGGAAAAAGGTATAATCTATGCTCCAGACTATGTTATAAATGCTGCTGGACTTATAAATGTTTATTATGAAATTGGTGGATATAATAGAGCTAATGCCCTTAATGATTCTGAATTAATCTATGATAGATTATTAGATATCTACAGAATTTCTAAAGAAAAAAATATCTCTACTCATACTGCTGCTTCTGAGTATGCTGAACATAGAATGGAAATCATGAAAAATATAGGAAGAACTTATATAAAAAGATAAGATTTAAAATTGGAAAAAGGAAGTTTAAAACTTTCTTTTTCCTTTGTTTTTTGAGCTTATAAAATAAGGAGTGATCTAATGAATTTAAAAATTGATGATATAAAAAAATTACTTCACGATCAAAATTATTTAGAATTTGATAGATTATTAACTTCTATAGAAAAAAATTTAAAAAAAGAAATTACCATTTATATTTTAGATGACAAAGATAATAGATTAAATATTATAAATACTTTTGAGGAACTAGAGGAATTTAAAAAATTAATGATCCAAATATATGGAATCTATGGATATTTTTAAACTATCTAAATATTATTTTTAAACTACTTAAAAAAGCTAATTTTAAAAGTATATCTTTTAAAATTAGCTTTTTTTCAATCTTTATTCATCTCTTTTTCCTTACAATTTATATAATTTTTATAACAATCCAAAGTTTTTTCCTGCTTAATCTTGATAAAATTTTCTATTATATCAAAATTATAAAATAATAGATCTACTAACTTTGTATCTATCAAATTATTTCTACCCATTTTTTTCATAATTTCAAATATCTCATCTTTATCCATCTCATCTCTATATGATCTTTTTTCCATCTTAGATATAAAAATGTCTGAAACTGCTATAATTCTAGATCCTATATCTAGATCTTTGGCTCTACAATGAAATGGATATCCACTTCCATCTAATCTTTCATGGTGGTATGAGGCCCAATGAACAATCTGTTTTAATCCATCTATAGAATTTAAAACTTGATAGGTATAATATGGATGACTCTTGACAACTTCAAACTCTTCCTTAGTTAACTTTCCTTTTTTTTCTAAGACCTTATTGGGAACTACAACCTTTCCTAGATCATGAAAATTTGCAGCAACTCCTAAAATTTTTACCTCTATCTCTGTGAGTCCAAATAAATTTCCTAACATCTCAGAACAAGCTGATACTCCAGTAGTATGAGTTATTGTATATTTTGATTTAAAATCTATTATAGATTTAAAAAGTTCTCCAATACTAGAAAGTTCCTCTAGATCAATTTTATTTTTTTTAATAGGACTATCATTTAAAAGTATTGAGTAAAGTCCGTTAGATATAAGATCAAACCAAAATTCTTCCCTTGTAGAGATCTCTTTAAAACCTAAGAGTACCTTATTATTTAAAACTCCATCTTCTAATCTCATCAACTCTTTTAATATATCATCTACTTGATGGAGGATATATCTATCTCTACTTATGATCATATCTACAAAATTTGCTAAAAAAACAATTTGAGAGGAAATAACTAATGATCTATCATCACTTTCTTTCCAATCTTTCCATTCTAAAAAATAATATCTTATGATCTTCCCAGGCTCTCTTAGCCGAGGTACACCTTGAACAAATATTTGCCCCCTTATACCTTGGGATTCATAATTTATTTTTTTTTCAAAATTATTATTTTTTCCAATGTCATGTAATAGAGAAGCCATAAATATATTTTCTATAGTTACCTCATCTAAATTAAGATGTCTTGCTAATTTTAATGCAATAAAAGCTGTTCTCAATTGATGCTGTGGTGAATTTTGGTTGACCATATCTACAGATTCTGACAAAGATAATAATAAACTAGTTAAATTAACTTTAAAACCTTCCTTCAAAGTAATCCTCCTCCTATATAAATCCTTCATATAGATTTTATACTCGAAAAAAAAATTTAATCCTACAATTTATTTATTATTTTCTTTCATCACTTCTTGTTTTTATCTTTTTATTATATTTTTTTTTCAAAGGGTCATTTATATTTATAACATCTCTTGATCTGTCATACTCAACTTTTTCTAATGGTTTTCCTAGCAAAGTTTCGATCTCAGATAAAACTCTTTTGTCCTTTGGGTCTACAAATAGATATGTAGCTCCCTTCTCTCCTGCTCTAGCAGTACGTCCTATACGATGGATATATGTATCTGCCTTATCTGGTATATCTAAATTAAATATATGAGTCACTCCTGTGATATCTAATCCACGGGAAGCTAGATCTGTCGCTACTAAATATTGTATCTCAGCTTTTTTAAATGAATTTATAATTTTTTCCCTTTTAATTTGAGGTATATCACTATGTAATTTTTGTACATTGTATCCCCTCTCCTCTAACTTAGCTTCTATCCTATCTACCCTTGCCTTTGTTCTACAAAATATAATAGCCATAAATGGATTAGTATCATTTAAAATAGTTGCCAGAGCATCTATCTTCCATCTATCTGTAGTTTCAACTAAATATTTTTTCATCTTATCATTTTTATCTTTATCCTCTATCTTTATTACTAATGGATCCTTTGTAATCTTATATGCTATTTTTTTTACTTGAGTATTAAGAGTTGCCGAGTAGCATAGTGTCTGTCTTTTTTTATTACTATTTTTTAATATAACTTCCACTTCTTTTTGAAATCCCATTAGAAGTATTTGGTCGACCTCATCTAAGACCAATGTTTTTAGAGTATTTAATTTGATTAGCCCTTGATCTATAAAATCAACTAATCTTCCAGGTGTAGCTATTATTAGATCCACTGAATTTTTAGAATCTTTTAATTGTTTAGAATATTCTTTTCCACCATAAACTGTGAGAATATTAATCTTATTGCAGTTTATCTTTTGAGCTTCCTCAGATATTTGTATTGCTAGTTCCCTTGTAGGACTTATAATAAGACCTTGGATCCCATTGTTATTAGAAACCATAGAGTTCATCATAGGAAGGAGAAAAGCCAAAGTTTTCCCTGTTCCTGTTGGAGCCTCTGCTATAACATCTTTTTGTTGAATTATCCCCTCTATACTCATATCTTGTATGGGAGTAGGAGTATGAATTCCACTTTTTTTTAAACAATCTACAAACTCTTTTTTTATTCCTAAATCTTTAAATGTATACATAATTAATTTTCCACCTCGTTTTTTATTTTACTTTAAATTATATCATAAATATTTTTTAGTTAATAGACAATTAATATGAATTCAAAAAGAGACTGAATCTATCAGCCTCTTTTTGAATATATATTGTATGCTTCTAAAAAATCTTTTTTCATCTCTTCTCTTAGTTCTAATGGCTCGATAATTTCAGCATCACCTAAAAATTGTCTAAAATAAAGTTTAGCATTTTCAAAGGAGGTATAAAATGTATATATATCACCATCTTCTCTGATTAATTTAGGTCGATAGTTAGTAAGACCCCTCAACATAATTTTTCCTTCATCAGAAAGTTTAACTTTTATCTCGCTAAACTCTCCTATAAATGCGTCAAAATTCTTCCTGACATTCTCTATATATTTTTTATCTTTACCCTTGATCTTTACCTCTAATACCTCGATAATTTCAAGTTCTTTTAGTTTATAGTTTACATATTTTTTTTCATCTTCACTATAACAAAATAAATAATTTTCATCTCCCTGCTCCTCTCTTTTGATAAAAAAAGGCTCAACATTTAATATTTTTTTATTATATTTAATCTTTATTTTTTGTTTGTTTTTTATACCATTCAATATAGATTTCACCCTATCCTCAAATATAAATAACTCCCTTATATATTTAAATTGCGATGAATATGTTTCAAACAACTCTCTAAAAAACTCGGCTTCAATATCAACATTATTTTCCCTTAAAATATCATAATAAATTTCCTTATTAGCCACATTTAAATCAAATTGAACTATCTTTTTTATAGGTCGTCCTTGACTCTCCATCAATTTATCTGTTTCAATCTCTTTCTTATATTTTAATCGATCTAATATATAGTTACATAACTTATTGTTATTGATCCCAAACTCCTCAATGTCTTTTTTTAAAAGTCGCCATATATCTTCAGACACTGTTACCCTTATTTTTTTCATTGTTCCTCCAAAATAATCCTTATTTAAGATTATAACATGAAAGAACTATGAAATACTATACTGTGAACACCTCATTGTCTTTAAGTTTTATATTTTTATTATTAAATAGTTCTAATAATTTTTCTACACTTAGATTATTTTTTTCCTCTTTATCTATATCGAGGATTATATTTCCTTCGTGTAACATAATAAGTCTGTTCCCATAATCAATTGCATCTTGTAGATTATGAGTTATCATTATTGTTGCAATTTTTTCTTTTATTACTATATCATTTGTTTTTTTCATAATTATCTTAGAGGTCTTAGGATCAAGAGCAGCAGTATGTTCATCTAAAAGTAATATATCAGGTTTTTTTAGGGTAGCCATGATAAGTGCTAAACATTGTCTTTGTCCCCCTGATAAAGACCCTGCCTTAGTATCTAGTTGTTTTTCTAATCCTAAATCCAATTCTGCTAAAGTTTCTTTATAAAAAGTTTTTCTTTTTTTATTCAATCCAAAAGTTAATCCAAACTTCTCCCCTTTGTTGTCAGCCATAGATAAATTTTCAAATACAGTCATAGATGGAGATGTTCCAAAAGATGGATTTTGATATACCTTAGACATAAAACTATTTCTTTTATATTTAGGAAAATTTCCTATATTTTTATTTGAGATAATTATCTCTCCATTATCTAACTCTGTGTTACCCATAATCAAATTAAAAAGAGTTGATTTACCTGCTCCATTACTTCCTATTACCGATACAAAATCTCCCTTCTCCATATGAAAATTAAGATTTTTGAAGATTTGTTTAGTCTCTCCAAAACTATTTGTAAAACCTTTATTTAAATTATTTAGTCTAAGCAACTTTAACACCTACCTTTAATCTCTTAAGATTTTTACTTCCCATAATAGCAACTACAATTACAGATGTGATAAGTTTTAAATCTCCAGGATTCATTCCCATCATTAGAGTTATTGAAATAATAAATTTATATATAACACTTCCTAATATAACTAATAGGGTCATATTGATAAATTTCATCTCTTTAAATACACTCTCTCCTATTATTATCGATGCAAGTCCTGTAATGATCGTTCCTACTCCCATTCCAATATCTGAAAACCCTTGATATTGTGCTAATATTCCCCCAGAGAATGCAACTAAAGAGTTAGCTATCATAAGACCAATTATCTTTACTTTTTTTTCATTTATACCAAGGGATACTAATAGAGTTTCATTGTCTCCCATGGCTCTTAGTGCAAATCCAAATTTTGTTTTAAGTATAAAATCTAAGATTAATTTGACAACAATCAATAATAAAACAATCTTTAAAAGTGAATTTCCCGATGTAAATATAGTCTTAACATTAAATAATGGAATATTTGATCTTCCCATGATCCTTAAATTAACACTATATAGTCCTGTCATAACAATAATCCCAGATAATAAATTTGTTATATTATATTTTACATGGATATATCCTGTAACAAACCCAGCTAAACCTCCAGCAATACAAGCTAGTATCATAGCAATTATTGGATTTACTCCGTGGATTAAAGAGATCGCAACAACACTTGCTCCAAGGGGAAAACTCCCATCTACTGTTAGATCTGGAAAATCTAGTATCTTATATGAAATATAAAGTCCTAAGACCATAAACGCAAATATTAAACTCTGTTCTAATGTTCCTAATATCATTTGAAATCACTTCCTCTTTTCTTTTAACTAAATTATTTTAATTGTTTTTGATTCATCTATATTTTTTAGATCTACATTATATTTTTCTACACTTTCTTTATTGATTATTAAATCTGTATCTTCTAACGTTTTAACTTTAATATCTTTAATATCTTCACCTTTTAATATTCTTACAGCCATCTCACCAGTTTGGTATCCTAACTTTTCATAATCTATTGTTACTGTAACTAAAGCTCCTTGTTTTACTTGATCTTCTACACAAGCTATTACAGGTATATTTTTTTTATTTGCTTTTTCTAAAATTAATGGTGTTGCAGAAACAACTAAATTATCTGTTGGAGTATATAGTGCATCTACTTTTTTTAATATAGTATCAAGAGCCATAGACATATCATTTATAGAACTTATCCCTACTTCTACAAGTTCTATTCCAAGATCTTTAGCTATAATTTTAGCTTTTTCTACAAGAACAAGGGAATTTTGTTCACTTGTATTGTATATTATCCCAATTTTTTTTAAGTTAGGTAGTAGTTGTTTTGCCACTTCAAATTGTTCTCTAACAGGTGCCATATCACTTGTTCCTGTAATATTGTCTCCTACTAATCCTGCACTTTCAAAATCTGTAACAGCTGTAACTAAGATTGGTATGTGTTTTGTAGCATTGTATAAACTTTGTGCACTAGGTGTAGAGATCCCTAAGACTAAATCTTTTTTATCCTTAACAAAAGAATTAGCTATAAGTTGTGAATTAGCAAATTCACCTTGGGCATTTTGAAATTCAATATCTACATCTAAGCCACTTTCTGTCAATGCTTTTTCAAATCCAACACGAGCACTGTCTAAGGCTTGATGTTCTACAATCTGTGTGATCCCTATCTTTATTTTTTTACTCTCTTTCTTTTGACATCCAATTAATCCTAATAAAACTATCAATAATAAAATACTTTTTTTCATAATTTAATCACTCCTTCTTCCTTTTTTTATTTCATAGTAATATCGTATCATTTATCTATCAACTGTTGTAGATAACAATAAAATTAAAATTTTGTTCGGTATTTTCTATCTATAACAATTCTTAAAGTTAGTTTTTATAAGGATTTTAATTATTTTTTTAATAAATATTTGTTCGGTACTATTATTATCTGTGAATTTATATATTCAATATAAAAATAATAATAGGAAAAAATTTATTTTTTGATTTAAAACATAATTAATATGTTTAAATTATGTGGTTAATATGGTTAAATTATGTTATTAATGTGGAAATTTCTTAATTTAAATGTTACTATAATACTAGAATATAAAGATATTTTGGAGGTGAAATTATGAAAAATTGTTATTCCTTAAATTTTCAAAAAAAAAATCATGGTTTTACATTAATAGAGTTACTGGTAGTCATAGCAATAATTGGTATATTAGCTACAACTCTTGCACCAAAACTTAGAAAATTATTAGGTAAAGCAAAAGTTGCTAAGGTACAACATAAATTAGGTTTAATAAGATCTAAACTTTCTATCGATAGCAACTTTTCTGATGAATTTCCTGATTTAGGTTCAAATGACGATAATTTATTAAATAAGTTTGATGTACATCCTACTGAATCATTTTCATATTATAATGGTTCTTATGCTGAAACAGATAATGTTGTAGAAAGTAGAGATAACAAGGGAGGATGGTTTTATAATAAAACTACGGGAGATATCTATGCTAACCTTCCAAATGGCGCTTATACCTACGACGAGGTTTATGAAATTTGGGATGGAGAAAGTTTGTATTCTTTAGAAGATGTTCAAAAATTAATAGATTCAGGAGTTGTTGATAGTGATGGAAAATATATAAATAATCCTAGTTTTGATGGTGTAACTACAGGATCTTTTACTCAAGTTAGCTCTGATAAAATACCTTCTTGGAATACAACCGATCCAAATGATACAATAGAAGTATGGAAGAGTGGTTTTTACAAAGTAGATGCTATAGATGGAGATTACTTTATAGAATTAAACTCAAGTAAATTAGGTTCTATATATCAAGATCTTGAAACGGTTCCTGGAACAACTTTAGTATGGAGTGTTAGTCACAGGGGAAGATCTGGAGAAGATGTTGCTACTATAAGTGCTGGAAGCTCTGATAGTACAACTTTGGATGTCCAAAAAACAATGACTACTGGAAACGATAGCTGGGAAACCTATACCTATGAATACGTAGTCCCTGAAGGACAAACTACTACTAGATTTTCTATAGATTCCGTATCTTCAACAGGTGGAAATTCTCTTGGAAGTTTTATTGATAATTTCACTGTAGAAATTAAATAAGAAGAATAAAAAAAATCCTAAAGAAATTAATCTATAGGATTTTTTTATTCTTCTATTTCTTTACTAGGACTCTTATAAAATAATTCTCCATCTTCATCTATTAAAAAATTAGGAGTGTTAACAGTTAAAAATTTAACTGTCTTATTAGTATTATTGACCCAGTTATGTGGTGATGATGTTAAATAATGTGCAGTATATTCTGGATATAAATCTGTTTTTACTCCCTCTACTACCAAAGTAAGGATTCCCTCTAAAACATATATAAATTCCTCTCCTGCATGTTCATGTTCCTTTTCTAAAGCTGCATTTTTTTGTCCTGGCAAGAGTTCAATAAGTCTTGGAAGTATCTTCTTATCTTCAACTACCTTAGATAGATAATATTGAATAGAATTACCTCTAGCAATAGGTGAAACTCTTCTCTCATATGACTTCATTACATAACTTTTTTCATTTATTGTATGGGTAAAAAAGAAACTCATATCGACATCAAATATTCTTGATAATTTCTCAAGATCATCTATTGCGATACTATTCATTCCCCTTTCTAATTGAGATAAAAATCCTATTGAAAGATCTGAAAGTAAACTTAAATCTTTCAATGTTATCTTCCTTTGAGTTCTCAATTTCTTTATACGACTTCCTACGGTTTTGTTCATATTAGCTCCTTTGTTTCAATTTCTTTCCTTATATTTTAACATACTATTGGTATAAAAAAAACATTTTGAAATAAATAAATCTTATTTTTTTTTTGGAAAATATAAATTTATGAATTATAATCTATACAAATAACTTTTGTTAATGTGGTATAATAAAATAAATGATGTTTAATTTAACTTCTTAAATTATAATATTATAGACAAAAGTTAGATTTCAAAAATAATTTTTTAAGAATAATAAAAAAATTAAACATAAAATTTTATGGAGGAGATTATTATATGAATAAAAAAATTGGTTTTATAGGTTGTGGAAATATGGGTGAAGCAATGTTAAAAGGTATTATAGATTCTTTTAACAACCCTGATAGAATCTATGTCTTTGAAAAAAACGAAGACAGACAAAAAGAATTAAAAGAAAAATATGGTATCAATATATCGTCTACTCCTGCTGAACTAGTTAGTTCTAGTGAGATGATATTAGTAGCCGTTAAACCTAATATATTTTCTTTGGTTATGGAGGAGATAAAACCTGTTATAGATGACAGTAAGGTAATCATATCAATTGCAGCAGGAGTAACTATCGCTGCTATTGAAAAAGGATTGGGAGATAAAGCTAAGATTATTCGTACAATGCCAAATACTCCTGCCTTTGTAGGTTTAGGAATGACTTCTATGAGCCCAAATAAAAACGTAACATCTGAAGAAGCTTCCATAGCTAAAAAAATATTAGAGGGATTTGGAGAGGTAGAAGAAATTTCAGAAACTCTTATCCATAGTGTAATCGGTGTCAGTGGTTCTGCTCCTGCATATGTATTTATGTTTATAGAAGCCATGGCTGATGCTGCTGTTTTAGAGGGAATGCCTAGACACAAAGCATATAAATTTGCTTCTCAAGCTGTTATGGGATCGGCTAAGATGGTTTTAGAAACTGGAAAACATCCAGGTGTCTTAAAAGATATGGTGTGTTCTCCTGGAGGAACTACAATTGCTGCTGTGGCAGAATTAGAAAAAACAAACTTTAGATCTTCCATAATTTCTGGAATAAGAAAGTGTATGGAAAAATCTAAAGAGATGAGTAAATAACAAAACTAAAAGAAGTGGCTAAAAAAAACAATCCACTTCTTTTTTTATATTTTTTTATAACTTAGTCTATCTTTTGATATTTTGATCCTGAACATACAGGACAAAGATCTAGAGTTTCTCCTTTTTCCATGTTTAATTCCAAACCACACAATACACACATATAGGTACCTTTTTCTACTTCATCTCCAAAATAATAAAATTCTTCCATGATATCCCCTCCTAAAGTTTAATTATAAATATTTATTTTAAAATAAATGGTGTTTCTTGATATACGCAGTAGTTAAGCCAATTAGAAAATAAAAGATGAGCATGAGCTCTCCAAGTTACTATAGGTTCATTTTTTGAGTCATTATTTTTAAAATAATTTTTCGGTAGATCTATATCAATCCCCTTATTATAATCTCTAAAATATTCCTCTTTTAAACTATTTTTATCATATTCAAGATGACCACTTATAAATATTTGTTTCCTGTCCTCTGTTGCTATCAAGCAAACTCCTGATTCCTCTGATTCTGCCAAGATCTCAAGGTCTAGTATCTTTTCTATATCTTCTCTTTTTACTGTTGTATGTCTCGAATGTGGAACTAAAAATTCATCATCAAATCCACGGGTCAACTTTGTTTTAGAATTTAAAATTTTATGTTCGAAAATCCCAAAAACTTTATTTTCAGTTAAATATTTAGGAATTCCATAGTGATAGTATAGTCCAGCTTGAGATCCCCAACAAATATGCATGGTAGATGTAACTTTTAATTTGGAAAATTCCATTATTTTTTCTAGTTCCTTCCAATATTCCACATCTTCAAATTCAAGTTTTTCCACAGGAGCACCAGTTATTATAAATCCATCAAAAGAACAATCTTTTATCTCATCAAATGTTTTATAAAAACTTAAAAGATGATCTGCACTTGTGTTTTTAGAAGTATATGTAGTGGTTTTTAAAAGAGTTATTTCAACTTGAAGTGGCGTATTTCCAAGTAGTCGAAAAAGTTGTGTTTCAGTAATTATTTTATTGGGCATAAGATTTAAAATAAGTATCTTTAAAGGTCTTATATTTTGATGAAAAGCTTTTGCACTATTCATCACAAAAATATTTTCACCTATCAAAGTTTTGTATGCTGGTAGTTTTTTCGGAATTACTATAGGCATTTTATCCCTCCTGTTAACTTACTAAAAGTAAGACAAATTATTGTGTATTATATATATAGTATGAAAATAATAGCATAAAGAAATTACAAAATCAATCTTTCTACTAGTTAAAGTATAATAAATTAAAATAAAGAAAAAAAAGAAAACAAGATTATTTTAAAATAAGTTCACTGCAAAATAATTAATTAAAAGATTGTCTAACTTATAAAATATATTATACTACAAATAGTTCTCTATAATTTTTTTATAACTTATAAATTTTAAGTTTCCTTTGTTTTATTTAGAAAGGAATTATTCTTGACAAAAAATAAAGGACGCGTTATATTTGTCTTATCTTTGTAAAATTATGAAAATAAAACTATTTCAAAGTACAAAATTTTAAGGAGGACACCTATGAAAGGTAAGATCGATTATCAAGAGATTTTAAAAATTGCAGGATCTTATATTGCTGTATGTATTGGGGCAGGTTTTGCAACAGGACAAGAAATCATGCTATTTTACTCCTCATTTGGACTTAAAAGTATTTTAGGTGGTTTTGTATGTATGGCATTATTTGTAATTTGTGGAGTAACTATCCTAAAGACAGGAAATGAAAATGAACTATCTTCAAATAATGAAATATTTTCATTTTTCTGTGGAAAATATATAGGGATGTTTTTTAAAGCATTTATGCCTGTATTTTTATTTTCTACTTTTGTAATAATGATATCAGGAGCAGGAGCAGCAATAAATCAATATTTTGGAGTTACCCCAAGTACCGGCCGCATTATCATGATTACTTTAATTTTAGGTTCTTTGTATCTTGGTTTTGAAAAAATTACAAAATTATTAGGTGGACTTGGAAATATAATCATAATATTTTCTTTAATCATAGGAATAGTTTCTACCGTAAAAAATATAGATGGACTTTCTAAGGTAAATGACGTTATAAAAACTCTTAATATCACAAGAGCAGCAGGTTCATGGTGGTTTTCTGGGATCCTTTATGCTAGTTTTAATATATTATTAGCAACAACTTTTTTAGTAGGAGTAGGAAAAACAGTTAAAAATGAAAAAAATTGTTTGATTGGTGGAACTATAGGTGGTGTTGTCTTAATGGTAGCCATAATAACACTAGACTTGGGAATTTTATCAAATTTATCAGAGATTTATACACAACAAATTCCTACTTTATTTTTAGCAAAACAAATTTCTCCAATAGTTGCTACTTTATTTATTGGGATACTTATAGGAGGTATCTATACTGCTTCAGTTCCATTACTTTGGGTAATTTGTGATACATTTACAACAGAAAAAACTAGATCTTTTAATACCTTAGCTATAGTTCTATCTATAATAGGATATTTAGGAGGAAGTTTTCCCTATGCCAAACTTGTAAATTTTATCTATCCTACTGCTGGCATTGCAGGTATGTTATTAATAAGTTGTATATTTGGAAAAAATATATTTCAAAGAAACTTCGTGTATAAAAAAATATTGACTCTAAAGTAAATAATCTTTCTTTATACTAAAATATTTAATATCTTAAAATTTTCTTCATTATTAATTTTTTCAACCTCTTAATTCTCCTTCTAAGGCCCCTCTAAAAACTTTCCCTTGTGTTTATACATTTTGAAGTTACTCTTCCTAAAATAGAGCCTTCAAACTACTGGTACTACTGGGATCTAGAGGCAAAATTATAAAAATCCCACTATGAGCCTTAAAAGTCATAGCGGGATTTTTTAACCCTTTAAATTACTAGTCTAAAAAACTTTCTTCATTTAAGTTTTTAGGCTCACCCTTTAATACTTTATCTTTTGTTTCATCTTTTTCAGACCATTCTTTCCATCCACCATCATATACAGATATCTTATCTAGTCCCATAGCTTGTGCATAAAACCATACTTCACTAGCTCTCCATCCTGTTCCACAATAAAATGCCAAATGATTTTCAGGATTTATTTTTAAATCTGACCACATCTTTTGAATCTCTGTGTATGGTCTCATGTGGAATTGATTTATTCCTCTATAAGCTTCTAAATGCCAAGAATCTGATCCTGCCATACCCCACTTAGCTCCCTTAATTCTTCCTCTAGGTTTGATATAATCATATCCACTAATCTTTCCTTGATATTCCTTCCAACTTCTAATACTAATAAGATCTGAATCTTTAGATTCTAATAACTCTACAGCTTCAGATAAATCTACAATAACTTCTGGATTTTGAGGTACAGTTGCACCAAATTCTTTTACTGGTTCTGGATCTTTCATCTCAGTTTCAACAAAATATCCTGCATCTTTCCAAGCTTTCATCCCACCATTTATCATTCTTACATCTTCTACTCCAGCATATTTTGCTATAACTCCAAATCTTGCAGCAGCCATAGGATCACCAT
Source organism: Fusobacteriaceae bacterium UBA2433 (assembly GCA_002342785.1). Taxonomy (GTDB): domain Bacteria; phylum Fusobacteriota; class Fusobacteriia; order Fusobacteriales; family Fusobacteriaceae; genus Psychrilyobacter. The sequence goes on from DDQV01000110.1 coordinate 26,512, forward strand.
AAACAAGTACAAGGGTATCTGTTGTTATTCCTAATTTTTCCATTTCAGCTTTAATTTTATCATCACTTACTCTGTTCCATAGAGGTCCTACTTCTACCCATCCTGTATGCATCCAATAAGATCCTGGAATATGTCCCTCTTTATGAGGTTTCCCATCTTCACTCCAACCTACATTAAATACCTTTACTGGTTTACCATCATAGTGAGTTACTTTTTTACCATCTAAAAGATCTTTTACCCAACTTACAGGAACTATAGTTTCATATCTTTTTAATTTTTCAAGTGGTAGTGAGTTATCTGCCCATTTTTCTATTCCTTTATCAAAGATAGAAACTGTATATCCTTTTTCCATAAGGATATCAGCCATAATTTTTGATTCATCTCCATATAAAACTATCTCATTTCCATTTTTAATTCCTTTTCTTTCAAGAGCTTTTTCTACCTCTCCATCTTTTAATGCACTGACAGGATAGTTTACTGCTCCTGGAATATGACCATTAATTTTATTTCCTTTTATATCCCATCCATTATACTCATCATAACTTCTAGTATCCATCAATACTATATTTTTATCTTTTTTCATATTTTGAACTTGTTTTACACTTACGACTTTTTCTTTTATAACTACTTCTGTTTTTTCTTCTGCATTATTACTACAACCTACCATAGCAAATGTAACTGTTAATATTGCCAATAATTTTTTTAACATTCTTTCCTCCTGATTATATTATATGTCTGTTATTTTATCACTTTATTCTATTTAATTAAAGTGTTTCAATAAATTTATTAAAATCATCATAAAAATCTATATCTATATCTATCTCAGATAATGATTTTTTTAATATTTCCATAAAAACTCCCATCTCATC
>DDQV01000063.1:0-10282 GCA_002342785.1 Fusobacteriaceae bacterium UBA2433
GTATTGAATTTATAGAAATAAAAGTTATAAAGCTTTTATTATAAAGAGAAAGAGATAACCATTTGGTTATCTCTTTTTCTATTTTATAAATTTAATGCTTTTTTTAATTCTTCAACTTTATTTAATCTTTCCCAAGGAAGATCAATATCGGTTCTACCAATATGTCCAAAAGCGGCTAGATCTTGATATTTAAATTTAGGAGTTCTAAGCTCGAGAGCTTTTTCTATTCCTCTAGGAGAAAGATCAAATATTTTCATTACAGCTTGAGCTAGTGCAATTTCATCAACAGTTCCAGTTCCAAAAGTATCTACTTTGACAGATGTAGGGTAGTCCACTCCTATAGCATATGAAAGTTGTAATTCACATTTAGAAGCTAACTTTGCTGCTACAATAGTTTTTGCAACCCATCTTGCAGCATAAGCAGCTGATCTGTCTACTTTTGAAGGATCTTTTCCAGAGAATGCTCCCCCACCGTGACGGAAAAAACCACCATATGTGTCTACTATAATTTTTCTACCTGTAAGTCCTGCATCTCCATGTGGACCACCAATAACAAATCTACCAGTTGGATTTATATGGAATTTATTTACTTTATTAATATCTAAGTTATAACTTTCTAAAACTGGAGTTATTACTAATTTTATTATATCTTCTTTGATAGTTTCATTTGAAACTTCAGGATTATGTTGAACAGAAACAACAACAGTTTCTACATGATCGATATTTCCATCTATATCATATGCTAGTGTCACTTGAGATTTGGCATCTGGTCTAGCCCATTTTAGATCACCACTTCTAGTAATATCAGTCAATTTTCTAATGATCTCTCTAGATAAAACAAGTGCTAAAGGCATTAGTTCAGGAGTTTCATCGATGGCTCCACCAAACATAATTCCTTGGTCACCAGCTCCACCTGTATCTACACCTTGAGATATATCAGGTGATTGAGAATGAATTGCATTTAATACACCACAGTCTGAATCAAATCCCATTCCTGGTTTATATCCTATCTCTTTAATTTTATCTCTGACAATTGATTGAATATCTACATACGTAGTTGTAGTAATTTCTCCTCCAACCACTACTTGTCCAGTTGTACAAAAAGTCTCGCAAGCTACTCTTGAATTTGGATCTTCTGTTAAACAAGCATCTAATACTGCATCTGAAATTTGATCTGCTATCTTATCTGGATGCCCTGGTGATACACACTCAGATGTGAAATAAGTTTTGTTAATCATTTTTTATTCCTCCTTGACCCTTTCTAGAAAGAAAGAGTTATTTATTTATTAATTATAATTATTAAATTTTTAAAATGGATACCAAAATCCATTGAGATAAAATTTATTTATAAAGATTCCTGCAATTGCTCCTATAAAAAGAAGTATAATAGCTAAAAAATCAAATTTATCATATTTTTTTCCGTTGTACCAAGATCTAGTTTTTTCAGATCCAAACCCCCGTAGATTCATGGCATTTGAAACTACTTCTACTCTATTTAATGAAGATAAAACTAAAGGGATAAGGATAGTATTATAGTTTTTAAATCGATTTATAAATTTATCTTCACCTTTTCTAAAGGCTACTCCACGAGCTTCTTGTGTATGCATGATATTTATAAAATCATCTCTAACATCAGGAATATATCTAAGAGCTATATTAACTGCATATGAAATCTTATATGAAATACCAATCTTATTTAAACTACTTGCAAATCTACTAGGATGAGTAGTAAAAATGAATATTATAGTTATTGGAAGAATAGATAAATATTTTAAAGAAAGTGTTATAGAAAACCAAAGTGTCTCATAAGTTAGTGGTTTTCCTAGGATATTAAATATAGGTGTATAATGATCTATAAGCTTTGACCCATAAGTGGGAGTTATTAAAATTAAAAATATAGAATTAAAAAGAGTAAATACTAATAGAAACATTATCAATGGTTTAACTTCTTTAAATTTAATATTAGCAACTCGAATAAGGAGTGTTCCACCTAAAATAAGAACTATGAATACTCTAATATCCATAAACATAAATGCTACAGCTGTCCAAACTAGCAACATTAAAAGTTTTATACTTCCATCTAGAGAATGGATAGGAGATTTTTTATCAATATATAAAGTCCCTATTGTAGTCAACTATACCATCTCCTTTTGGTCATTATTTATAAAAGTTTCTAACATTAATTTTTCATCGATTTCAAGGACATTTGCTAATGTTGATACAGATGTTTTTTTTAAATTAGCCAATTTCAAAGTTTCTAAATTTGATAGGACACTTGAAACAATATCATCGTTGATAATTATCCCATTGGATAATACTACGGCACGAGTACTATATTCTAAGGCTAGATGCATATCGTGAGTTATAAAAATAATACTTAAACCAGTTTCACTTAAATTTTTTATGAAATGCATAAATTCTAAATAATGTTTATAATCTTGTCCAGCTGTAGGTTCATCTAAAATAAGAATACTAGGATCTAAAGCTAAGATCGTAGCAATGCTCAATCTTTTTTTTTGTCCGTAGCTAAGAGCAGTTATAGGCCAATTTCTAAAGGAATGAAGTCCACAAATCTTTAATGTGCTTTCGGCTTTTTTTAAAATTATATCTTTTTTGTATCCCCGTAGTTTCAAGCCAAAGCTTACTTCTTCTAAGAGAGTTTCTTGGGTAATCATATGATTTGGATTTTGCATAACATAACCAATTTTTTGACCTCTTTTTCTGATACTCCATTTATCAATATTCTCCCCTTTATAAGAGATAGTTCCATTTGAGTTCTTACATATACCAGTGATTATTTTAGATAATGTAGATTTTCCTGCACCATTATTTCCTAAAAGTGATATTATTTCTCCTTTGTATAAATTAAAGTTTATATTTTTTAGAATGTCGTCTTTTTCGTTATATGAAAATGTTAAATTTTTAATTTCTAATATTTTTTCTTTATAAGAGGAAACTTTAGGAGTAATATTTTCTATCCAGTTATTTATTTTTTTTTTGATACTTGGAGTATTTAAACTATTTATATTTAAAATATCTAAATTTTCTAAATTAATATTGGCGTGTCTTATAGTTTCTATATATAAAGGTTCACGTAGTCCAAAATGTTTCAATGAACCATTTAAAATTAATTCTTTAGGAGTACCTGATGCAACTATTTCTCCACTGTCTATAATAATTATTTTATCAAAATTTTCAGTTAAGACATCTTCAATTCGATGTTCTATAACAACGATAGTTTTATCAGATTTTTCATGAACTGATGAGATTAGCTTCATAGCAGATCTTCCACTTAGAGGATCTAAATTTGCTAAGGGTTCATCGAAAAGAAGTATAGGAGCTTCACTCATTATTATTCCTGCTAAAGAAGCTCTTTGTTTTAAACCACCACTGAGTTCTTGAGGATTTTTTAGAATATGATCTTCCATATCTACTTTTTTTAAAGCAGTCATGACATCTTGTTTCATGATATCTTTAGAAACATTACTATTTTCATCTCTAAATGCAACATCTTCTCCAACACTTAGACCTACAAATTGACCATCTTGATCTTGTAAAATCGTAGAAACATGGCTACTGATCTCAAAAATGCTACTCTTGTAAGGTTCTATGTTATTTATTTTTAATTCACCATGGATCTTCCCAGTATAAGAAAATGGAATCAATCCATTGAGACAATGTCCCAAAGTTGATTTACCAGACCCAGAGGGTCCAGCGATGAGAACTTTTTCTCCCCTTTTTATAGATAGATTTATATTTTTTAATGTAGGAGTACCCAAGCTCCTATATTGAAATGTAAAATTTTTAAATTCAATAATATTTTTAGGTCTTTCATTTTTCATTTGAGACTCCTTAATTAAAATTTATTCGGCAGTTAAGTTTTTGTGTTTACTTTTTCTTCTAGCTAACATAATTAAAGCAGGAATTCCAAGTCCAGCTGTCACAACAAAGTTTGAAGTTGTAGCAATAAGGATTTGAATCCAAACTTTATTTGAAGGTTCACCATAAAAGAATACATCTCCAATATAAGCTGCAATACCAGCTAAAATCATTCCAATTATTGCATATATATATAGTTTAACTATATGTTTTTTATTTAAAATTCCATTCTCAGGGTCAAAAGTTTTATCTAATTTAATGAATCCCATAGAAAATCCAATCATAGCAGATAACATAACCCAACTCCACCATATTCCACCATACATCATAGTATCGTTTAAGGCATGGCCAATAAATCCAACTAATGGTCCAAATAATGCACCAAATATAGTAAGTAATGCAATAGCTATTCTAAGAGATGTATTCGGTCCTATAGGTAATGATACAGCAGATAACACACCATAAAGTGCGGCTCCTATTCCAATGGCTACAACATGTTTTGTAGTTAATTTCATTTTATTCCTCCTGATATTTTTCAAATAAAAAACCTCTTATCTTGTAAGATAAGAGGTTAAATTTTCTATTCCTCTTATCTTCACGATTTTAAATCGCTGGATTTAGCACCTTCCCTAAAACGGGGGTTGCCGGACGTCGTAGGGCCAATTCCCTCAGTCTCTCTTAATAAGATGTAACATATTTAATTTCTATTTAATTTTAACAAATTAATTATACTATATTAAAAGTAGTTTGGTCAACTTTTTTAAATTATATTATTTATTATAAGTAAAAAATGATAGATTAAATAAAATTTTTTTTATTTAAAAAATTTAAACTATAATGGAAGAAAGGTTTTCTTAAATATGGTAAAATTATATTAGCAAATTAAGAATTAGGAGGAAAGATATGAAAAAAATAATATTATTTATGTTTATTTTGTTATCAGTATGGAGTTTTTCAGAAAGTAGTATATCCACAAAGGAAGTTGAATCAAAATATAAATTTTCACTGGGTTTTATGACTGGATACGGTAACAAACTTTATCAAACAGATAAAGATAAGATAAATTATATACCTTTCATTACTTTAGAAAGGGAAAATTTTTATGTTAAAGGAACAGAAATGGGATATAAAAATCAAATAAATTCAAAGTTAACTTTAACTGGATTTTCACAATTATTTGGAGGAATAGGGCTTCAAGGAACTGGAGGAGTGATAGGTGGAATTCAATTAGATAATTCTGATATGAAAGATGGTTATAAAGGAATAAAAGATAGAGATACTCAAGTGGAATTTGGATTGAGAGTGGGTTATAATACTAATTTTAAAAAGATAAAGCTTGTAGGAGAAATTAGAGGTGGAAACAAGGGTAGAGTTGGTAAAATATCTGCTATAAGACCTATTATAATGAATAGAAAATTTATAATTATTCCACAGGTTAATTTTAGTTTGTTGAATGAAGATATGATAGATTATTATTTTGGTGTGAGTGAAGATGAAGTAAATGATTCTAGAAACACTAAATTAAATAGAACCTATAAACCAAATAAATTTGGTTTTGCTTCTGCTACTGGAATATCAATTAGATATGGTTTTACTCCACAACTTTCAATTATTTATGTGACAGAAATACAATATGTAGGAGATGAAATTGAAGATTCACCTATTGTAGATAATAGAGTTAATTATTTTACTGGGGTAGGTTTGAGATATAACTTTTAGAAAAATATAATAAACCTAAAAGAATTATAGAAGCTATAAATTATAACCATGAAACGAAATGCTTGAAAAAAGTATTAGTTTTGTGGTTTTTTTGTATTTTCATCTTGATATAACATACCAAATGGTATATTATTAAAAAGTAGAAAAATTAAAATAATAATAGATACTTAAAAAAAATTAGAAATGAAAAATTAAGAAGGATGAGATTGAAATTTAGATTAAATATTTAATCTGAAATACTGGTCGAGATATTTTTTTTAATAAGCGAGAAAGTAAAAGAGGAGAAGAAAATGAAAAAATCAAATGAAACTAGACAATTTATAATAGAAAAAGCAGCCCCAATATTTAATAAACACGGATATGTCGGGACTAGCATGTCACAATTAGTAAAAGCTATTGGTATGACTAAGGGTGCCATATATGGAAACTTTAAAGATAAGGATGAATTAGCTTTTGCTGCTCTTGATTATAATCTTTCAAAATTAATATGGGAAAGACTTGAAAAGATTAAAAAAAATGAAAAAGATGCCAATAATAGGATAATTAGTTTTGTGAGTTTTAATTCAAATGATTTTACGGATCTTTCAAATCAAATTTTAAAATCTGGAGGATGTCCAATGTTAAATGGTATAGTAGATTCTGAATTTACCCATGAAAAATTGAAAGAGTATATAAGGATTGCTGTAAAAAAATGGCTTGAAAGTATCGAGAATATAATACGTGATGGAATAGAGGCAAAACAGATAAAAGAAGATATAGATCCGAAATATTATGCATCACTTTTTGGATCTTTAATTGAAGGGGGTCAGATGCTACATCGAGCAACTGGAGATCTTATTCATCTAGAATTTAATATAAGACATGTTACTCATATAATAAATACTCAGTTAAGGGCATAATTTTTTAAACCTAAGAATATATTGATCTATAATTATATTAAATAAATTGATGAATTATGTTAAGAAAGATAAAAATTATGAAGATCTATTTAAAAGTTTAAATGAAAATATAACTAACAAAAGGAGGAAAAAAAGATGAAAAATAGATGTGCATGGTGTGGAGAAGATCCGTTATACATTGCTTACCATGACAATGAATGGGGAGTTCCTGTTCATGATGACAGTCTTCTTTTTGAATTTTTAATTTTAGAGGGAGCTCAGTCTGGACTTAGTTGGATAACTATTTTAAAGAAAAGAGAAAATTATAGAGAAGCATTTCATAACTTTGATTATAAAAAAATTGCTAACTATACAGAGGAAGACATCGAACGTCTATTAGGAAATGCAGGGATTGTACGTAACAGAAGAAAGATAGAGTTGGCTATAAAAAATGCCATAGGATTTATAAAAATACAAGAAGAATTTGGTTCCTTCGATTCATATCTCTGGAAATATGTTGATGGAAACTCGATACAAAACAACTGGAAATTTATGACAGAACTTCCGACAAAAACAGAGATTTCTGAAAAATTAAGTAAAGATCTAAAAAAACGTGGATTTAATTTTGTGGGACCTACTATTTGTTATGCATTTATGGAAGCGATAGGAATGGTAAATGACCATATTACTGATTGTTTTCGATATAAAGAAGTTATAAGATTAGAAGAAGAATAATGGCTGTTTCAAAAGATTTTTTTGAATATATTAGATATCAATTCTTCGATTTAGATGGTATGACTACGCGTAGTATGTTTGGAGGAGTTGGATTATTTTGTGATGGGAAGATGTTTGGGGTCATCAGTAATGATGTAGCATATTTAAAAGTCAATGAAACAAATAAAGAAAAATATTTACTGGCAGGTTCATCACCGTTAAAACCATTTCCTCATAAACCAACTGTTCTATCATATTTTGAGATCCCAGTAGATATTTTAGAAGATCTAGAAGAATTAGTAGAGTGGGCAAAAGAATTTTTGGCCATTCAAAAAAAAATGAAATTAAAATAGGAGGAAGAAGAATGGATATAAGAGAACTTACTGCACCATGTGGATTGGGGTGTTTTGCGTGTGCATTTTATAGAAAGAACATTACGGAAGAGCTAACAAAGGGGACGGCTAAAAACTTTGGAGTTGAAGCAAAAGAAATACCTTGTGATGGTTGTAGAAGTGAAAGAGGTTGCTCTTTTGAGATGCCACTAACATGTGGCAAAGGGTGTATTACAAAAAAATGTGTCGAAGATAGGGGTTTGCATAATTGCTCCGAGTGTGATGAGTTTCCCTGTGAAAATTTGATGCCAGTTGCAGATATGGGAGAGAGAGTTCCTCATAACACTAAGATGTATAATTTATCTAGAATCAAATTAAATGGTATCGAGTCATGGGGAGAAGAAGCAGCAGAGATTCAAAAAAAATATTTTAAGGGTAAATTTGTTTACGGAACTTTTCCATCTATAAGTGAGGACGAAAAATAATTAAAAAATAAAGATGAGGTAAATATGTTTGAAAAAGTAGAATCATTATCTATACAACAAGCTAGGAAGTTAATATTATTATAATAAAAATTACTTTTATTAAAACAAACGGGTAGTGCAGTAAAAAAAACTTTATCGGCAATTAAACACCTAGGATATATTCAAATCGATACCATATAAGTTATTCGTCGAGTTTATCACCATACTCTATGGAATCGTAATCCTGATTATGAAAACTCACACATCGATTGTTTAATTAAAAATAAACAGATTTTTGAATACTGGTCCCATGCGGCAGCATATCTACCTATTTAAGATTATAGATTATAGTTTATTTCATAAAGAAGAACTAGCAAGTGGGAAACAAAATCATTGGTATAAGCGAGATGAAAAATTAGTAGAATCAGTACTTAAACGAATTACTGAAGAAGGACCTTTGATGGCTAAAGACTTTGGGAATCATGGTAAAAAATTAGTAGAATGGAAGAGTAAACAAATAAGCAAGCTTTGGAGTATCTATTTATGCAAGGAGATCTTATGGTGTCTAATAGAAATAATTTTCATAAGGTTTATGATCTTACAGAGAGAGTATTACCAAAAAGTATCAATACTACTCTTCCAACTCCTAAAGAATATGCACGATTTTTAATTATTAGATATTTGCAAGCAAATGTACTTGGACAAATAAATGAAATAACCTATCTTCTAAAAAATATCAAGCCTGTGGTTTCTACTGTTTTACATGAAATGCTTTTAAATAAAGAATTAATAAAGGTTAATATAAAAGAAAGTATCTACTATATATTACCAGATTCATTGGACCTACTCGGTAAACAATTAACACGTAGTAGACTTAAGATCCTTTCTCCCTTTGACAATTTACTTATTCAGTGTAAACGTATGCAAACATTATTTAATTTTGATTATCTAATAGAGTGTTATACTCCTAAAGAAAAACGCAAATACAGTTATTTTTCTTTACCAATTTTATGGGATGGAAGGTTGGTTGCACGAATGGTCTGCAAAGTTGAAAGAGAAAAATCAATTCTACATATTAAACACCTTGCATTGGAATCATATCTAAAAAAAATGGATGATTTTGCATTTGCATTGATTAAAGAATTTATATTATTTTTGAAGTTTAATAATTGTAAATATATAGAATTACATAGAACTACTCCTATAAATTTTAAACCGTTTTTGCAAAATATGATAAATATTTCTTTCTTTCATAATGATCTTAGACGATCTTAAATTTCAAATTTCCAAGAACTATATTTTAGTTCATATAAAATTATGAATTATTATAATAACTATAGATAACAATGGTTTTAAAATTGAAAAAATATAGATGTGGTGATATACTAAAGAGAAGTAAAAATGTAATTTATAGGAGGGAAAATGGTTGTTAAAACAAGATTAATGGATATTTTAGATAAATTTGAAAATATGAAAATTGCAGTAATAGGAGATATGATGCTAGACGATTATATTATAGGAGAGGTTACTAGAATATCACCGGAAGCTCCAGTACCTGTAGTAAATGTAAAAGAAGAAAGATTTGTTTTGGGAGGAGGAGCCAATGTATTAAATAATTTATCCTCTCTTTCATGTAGATGTTATTCTTTTGGTGTAGTAGGAGATGACAGTAATGGAAATAGATTATTAAATGAATTAAAAAAAGGAAATATAGATACAGTTGGTGTGGTAATTGCTGAGGATAGACCAACCATAGTAAAAAGAAGAATTATAGCTCAGCATCAACAATTATTAAGATTAGACTGGGAAGATAAAAAAGATATTACTTTATATCATGAAGAACTTATTATAAAAAATTTAAATTCTCATATAGATGAGTTAGATGCAATAATTTTATCAGATTATGATAAGGGAGTACTTACCCCTACTTTAGCAAAAAAAATTATTGAGATGGCTCGTAAAAATAATATAATTGTAACTGTAGATCCAAAACCAAGTAATGCTATAAATTATTTAGGAGCTACATCTATGACTCCAAACAGAAAGGAAGCTATGGAATGTATGGGACTATCTAAAATAGATGACATAGAAAAATTAGGTCTAGAGTTAAAAACAAAGTTAAATTTAGAAAACTTACTTTTGACTAGAAGTGAGGAAGGCATGAGTATATTTTTCGAAGATGAAATTATAAATATACCGACTTTTGCCAAGGAAGTATATGATGTAACTGGAGCAGGAGATACTGTTATTTCTGTGTTTACTTTAGCAGCAGCAGCAGGAGCATCATGGCACGAAG
>DDQV01000063.1:10315-23243 GCA_002342785.1 Fusobacteriaceae bacterium UBA2433
CTAAAATAGCCAATGTAGCAGCTGGAATAGTAGTTGGAAGAATGGGAACATCTACTGTTACGAAAGAAGAAATAACAGAATTTTATGATAAAATTTATGATGAATGGAAGTAGGATGGGATTATGTATAGAATAGGTAATGGATATGATGTTCATAGGTTAATAGAGGGAAGAAAATTAATTTTAGGTGGTATAGAAATACCTTTTGAAAAAGGATTAGAAGGACATTCAGATGCAGATGTATTGATTCACGCGATTATGGATGGATTATTAGGAGCTTTGGCTTTGGGAGATATAGGTCAACATTTTCCTGATACAGATGAAGAGTATAGGGGAATATCTAGTATAAAATTATTAAATCATGTAAAAAAACTTATAGACAATAAAGGTTTTGAGATAGTAAATATAGATTCTCAAATAGTTATGCAGCAACCTAAATTAAAACCTTATATTTTTAATATGAGGGGAAATTTAGCTAAAGAATTGGGATTGGATTTAGATAGAGTGAGTATAAAAGCTACAACTGAAGAGAAATTAGGATTTACAGGAAAAGAAATAGGTGTGAAATCCTATGCTGTAGTATTATTAAAAAAAATAAAAAAGTAAATTGAAAAGGTTTGAGGAATTATTCTGAAGGCCTTTTTTTATTTATAGAATAAAGAAAGAAATTTTTTTAGATTTTACTGATGAATATATTTTATTATAAATTTAAAAAGAACTTGGTTTTTATTTTTTTTTAGGTTATATATAGTAATGATTAAATATTTATAGGAGGTGTTTTGTGATCTATTTAGAAAAAGATTTAATGTTATTTTCGTTGATATATTCAGATCTTTGAGAAGGGAAATATCCAAGTCCTAAATTGAGTCATGATATTCTTTATAAATTATTTTTTTATTCGTTAAAGGAAGAAAAAAATTTATTTAAATTAGAACAAGTTTCTTTGAAAGAGATGATACTAAAGTCTTTACATATTTTAAAGTTAAAAAACCGGAGAATACAATTAGAAAAAAAGAAAGAAAATGCACTTTTATATTTTTTATCAGAAAAAGGAATTTTAAATTTAAAAAAATTAAAATGTAGAGTAGAAAAGGAGTTTCAAATATGTAAAAAAGAAAATATAAGGTATATAGGATATTTTTCAAAAGATTATCCTATACATCTAAAAGAATTGAAAGGTCCACCGTTTATGATATTTTATAAGGGATATTTTCCTAACGAAAAGGAATTAGAAAGATCTCTAGCAATAATTGGCAGTCGAAAACCAGAAAAAAAATATGGTCGGGAAGTAGCTAGGAGGATGGGAATATTTTTAGCTCAAAATAATTGGTGGAATATTAGTGGATTAGCTATTGGGTGTGATGAATATGGTCATATGGGAAGTCTTGAGGGAAAAGGGAAAACAGGGGCAATATTAGGTCAAGGTCTCTCAACATCTATATATCCTAAAGAAAATTTAAAATTATCAATGGAGATTTTAAAAGGAAAAGGATTTTTAATGTCTGAATTGCCACCGACAGTTTCTTATTCATCTTTATTTTTTATTTTAAGAGATCGTCTTCAATCTGGAATGACTAGGGGAATCTTTGTAGTTCAAACAGATAAATCAGGTGGGGCTCTTCATACAATTAAATATTCTTTGAAACAAGGACGGAAAACAATTATTTGGGATCCTACAGATATTGATGAATTAAAGGATATGGATGAAGTTTTAGGGAATAGAATATTGATAGAAAATAGAAAAGAAAAATTAGGAATTTCAATAGAAAAAAAATTAAGAAAAAAAATATTAAAAATAAAACAAGCTAAAGAAATTTTTGAAGTAATGAAAAAAGAGGAAAAAAAAGAAGTTGTATTTCATAATAAAACCCTATTTTAAGGGGAAAAGATGTATAGCTACAGTTAACATTTTAATAACACAAGAGCATTATTTTGTGTTTTAAATAATAAAAAATAATTAATTCACAATACTAGTTGTTGTATTAGTGAACGGAATGTGATAAAATTAGTTGCAAAAATGGATAAAAATAATTAAATATATATTAACAAAAGGAGTGTTTTGTAGATGAAACTGTTTACGTTCAAAGGCGGGGTACACCCTTCTGAAAACAAGGTACAGACTGAAAATGAAGCTATTCAAATTTTTGACGGACCAAAGATGGTACATATTGCATTGCTGCAACATATTGGTGCACCATTAAATGCCTTAGTTAAACCTGGGGATAGAGTATTAAAAGGTCAAAAAATTGCAGATAGTGAAGCTTTTATGTCAGCACCGATTCATTCATCAGTGAGTGGAGTAGTTAAGAAAATCGAATTTTTACCATTTCCATTAAGTGGAAAGGTAAACACAATTATCATTGAAAATGATGGTAAGGAAGAGCTAGCAGAGTTAATAACAATCAAAGATTGGAAAACAGCATCTAAAGCAGATTTACTTGCAATGGTTAGAGAAAAAGGAATAGTAGGAGTAGGAGGAGCATGTTTCCCAACTCATATTAAACTTAATCCTCCAAAAGATGTAACTATCGATACTTTAGTAATGAATGGAGCAGAATGTGAGCCATATCTAAATGCAGATAATAGACTTATGTTAGAAGATCCTAAATCAATTATTGAAGGGATAAAAATTATCATGCATATCTTAGGAGTAAAAAATGCTAAGATAGGTATTGAAAATAACAAACCAGAGGCTATAGCGTCGATGGTAAAAGCAAGTGAAGGGGATAATGGAATTGAGGTCTGTCCTCTTAGAACTAGATATCCACAAGGTGGAGAAAAACAACTTATCAAAGCTATATTAGACAGGGAAGTTCCAAGTGGACAATTACCTTCTGCTGTAGGAGTAGTAGTTCAAAATACTGCAACTGCCGCTTTAATATATGAAGGGATTGTTAAAGGAATGCCACTTATTGAAAAAGTTGTAACTATTTCAGGAAAAGCAATTAAAAATCCTATGAATTTAAAAGTTAGAATAGGAACTATGTTTAGAGATATGTTAGATCACGCAGGAATAGAAAGAGATGAAGTAGACAAACTTGTTATGGGAGGACCTATGATGGGAATGGCTCAATATTCTGAAGATGTACCAGTAGTTAAAGGAACTTCTGGTTTATTGGCACTTACAACAGAGGAAACAAATCCTTGTAAAGCTAAAAACTGTATTCTTTGTGGTAAATGTATAGGAGCTTGTCCAATGGGACTAGAACCTCTTATGTATGCTAAATTAGCTAAATTTAATCAGTGGGAAGAAATGGGTAAATATAGATTAATGGATTGTATTGCATGTGGATCATGTGCATATATTTGTCCAGCAAATAGACCATTGACAGAAGCTATTAATATTGGAAAAGCAAAATTAAGAAGTATGCCAAAAAAATAATTCTTTCTTCTCATAGAATTTTATAGTTATTTAAATTAGAATAAAATTTAATTTGAAATATGAGCTCGATCCATATATTTAAAGAAACGAGTTTTAAAATATGAAGAATAAATTTAATTGAAATTAGGAGGCAAAAAAGTGGCGAGAATGTTAAAGATGGGACCTTCACCACATGTAAGAACTAATGAAACAGTAGACAAAGTAATGTATGACGTAATAATAGCTTTATTACCAGCATTACTTATGGCAGTTTATGTATTTGGAATACAAGCACTGACTACTACTTTAATTGCAGTTGGAACATGTATGGCAACTGAAGGAATTATGCAAAAAATAATGGGTAAAGATATAGATGTAAAAGATGGAAGTGCAATAATAACAGGTATATTATTTGCATTTGTTATTCCAGTAACTATGGCATATTGGATAGTTATAATTGGATCTGCAATTTCTATTATCTTAGGAAAAATGTTATTTGGTGGATTAGGACATAACATATTTAATCCTGCGTTGGTTGGAAGAGCTTTTGTTCAAGCATCTTGGCCAGTAGCTATAACAACTTTTGTATTAGATGGTCAAGCAGGACCAACTATGTTAGATGCTATGAAAAGAGGTTTAGATGGAACTTTAGTTGCAGCAGGAAATCCATATATGAATGCTCTATTAGGAAAAATGGGTGGATCTATTGGAGAAACTTCAGCATTAGCACTATTATTAGGAGGAGCTTACTTAATCTATAGAGGTCAAGTAAATTGGAAAGTACCAGCTATTATAATTGGAACTGTAGGGGTTGGAGCACTATTATTTGGTGGAGATCCAATAATGCATATGTTATCTGGTGGTTTATTTTTAGGAGCATTTTTTATGGCAACAGATATGGTAACTTCTCCATATACTGAAAAAGGTCAAATGATATTTGCTTTTGGAATTGGAGCTTTAGTAACTTTAATCAGATTTAAAGGTGGATATCCTGAAGGGATGGCATATTCTATTTTAATAATGAATGGTGTTGTACCACTTATAAATAAATACACTAAACCGAAGATGTTTGGAGGTGTAGCAAAATAATGAATAGATTAGTACATTATGGTGCTGTATTATTAATAACTGCAGCAATTGCAGCTGGATTATTATCTAGTGTAAATACAATAACTGCGCCACAAATAGAAAAAATAAATAAACAAATAGTAAATGAAGCTAGAAAACAAGTATTACCTTTAGCATCAGAATTTAAAGAAAGTGAAAAAATGACTTCTGGAGATGAAGTATTTATTCCAGGTTATGACGCTACAGGAAACTTAGTAGGATATGCAAGTACTGTAAAAACTAACGGATATTCTGGTGTAATAACTTTTGTATTGGGATTAGATGTAAAGGGAGTTATAACTGGTCTAAAGGTTACAGGACAGTCAGAAACTCCTGGACTTGGAACAAATGTAGAAAATGCTGATTGGCAGGCACTTTGGATTGGTAGAGATAAATCTTACGAATTCAATAAAAGTGTAGACGGTTTTGCAGGGGCTACAATATCTCCTACAGCTGTATTTACTGGAGTAAAAAAATCAACTAAAGCATTTGAAGCAGAGGTGAAAAACTAATGGCTAAGAATAACTATATAAAGATTTTAACAGACCCGTTAATCAAAGGAAATCCAGTATTTGTATTATTACTAGGATTATGTCCTACACTAGGTGTAACTAACTCGGCTATAAATGGTATGGCAATGGGACTTGCAACAATGGTAGTTTTATCATGTTCAAACGTAATTATATCAGCTATAAAAAAATTAATACCTGCAAAGGTTAGAATACCAGCTTATATTATTGTAATTGCTACTTTAGTAACTATTGTACAAATGGTAATGCAAGGATATCTTCCAGAATTATACGCAGTATTAGGGTTATTCTTACCTCTAATAGTTGTTAACTGTATAATCTTAGGAAGAGCTGAAAGTTTTGCATCTAAAAATGGAATTTTTCCTTCATTATTAGATGGTATTGGAAATGGGTTAGGATTTACTTTAGCACTTACAGTGTTAGGTTCTATAAGAGAAATTTTAGGGAATGGAAGTTTCTTTGGATTACAACTTACTCCTCCAACATATCAACCAGCATTAATATTTATATTAGCACCTGGAGCATTTATAACAATTGGTTTTATTATAGCGATACAAAATTATATTAAAATGAAAAAGGAGGGATAATCGATGGATTTAGGAAATTTATTTGGAATCATATTTGGCTCTATATTTATAAATAACTTTATATTTGCTAAATTTTTGGGGATATGTCCTTTCATGGGTGTTTCTAAAAAAGTAGAATCTTCAATAGGAATGGGAATGGCCGTTACTTTTGTAATGACACTTGCTTCAGCAGTGACTTGGGTAGTACAAAACTATCTATTGGTTCCTTTTGGGTTAGAATATCTACAGACAATAGCATTTATATTAATAATAGCTTCATTGGTACAATTTGTTGAGATGGCAGTACAAAAAACTTCTCCGAACCTTTATAAGGCTCTTGGAGTATTTTTACCACTTATCACAACTAACTGTGCAGTACTAGGAGTAGCAATTTTAAATATTCAAGAAAAGTATAACTTTATTGAAACTGTTGTAAATGGTATGTCAGCAGCAATAGGTTTTACTATGGCACTTATCTTACTTGCAGGAATAAGAGAAAGATTAGAATATGCAGATGTACCAAGACCATTCCAAGGTGTAGCAATAGCCTTCGTCACAGCTGGATTATTAGCTATGGCATTTATGGGATTCTCTGGAATGAAAATATAATTAAAATAATTAGTCTATGACATAGATTTGGAGGTTAAAAATGATATATGCTGTATTAGTATTAGGAGGAATAGGTCTTATCATGGGACTTTTCTTAGCCTTTGCTTCAAAGAAATTTGAAGTAGAGATAGATCCTAATGTTGAAAAGATATTGGAAGTATTACCTGGTGCCAATTGTGGGGCGTGTGGATATCCTGGATGTGGAGGGTATGCAGAGGCAGTAGCTTTAGAAGGTGCTAATCCTACACTATGTGCTCCTGGAGGAGCAAAAGTTGCAAATGATATAGCAGCTATTATTGGTGGAGAAGGTGCTGATCCAAATGCTGTAAAATTAGTAGCTAGGGTAAAATGTCAAGGAGATAACTCTAAGACAACTAAAATATATGACTTTGATACTGAGATTAAAACATGTGCTACATCTACCCTTTATTTTGGTGGAGATAAGTCATGTTGGCATGGTTGTTTAGGATATGGAGATTGTGTAAAAGTATGTCCAGCTGATGCTATAGAGATCAATGCAAGAGGGATCGCAGTTATAAATGAAGAGAAATGTATTTCATGTGCTAAATGTGTAAAAGAGTGTCCAAAAAATATTATAGAGATGATGCCTGAAGATCAAAAAGTAACGGTATTATGTAACTCTAAAGATAAAGGTGCTCAAGCTAGAAAATCTTGTACTGTAGCATGTATTGCATGTGGAATGTGTGTAAAAGTATGTCCAGTAGAAGTAAAAGATGCTGATGGAAATGTAAAAAAAGCTATTAGTATCACAAATAATTTAGCTAAGATTGATACTGATCTTTGTATTAACTGTGGACTTTGTTCTATGAAGTGTCCAACAAATGCAATAATAAATGAGATTAAAGAAGTAAAAAAAGCTGAAATAATTGAAGAAAAATGTATTGGTTGTACAGCTTGTGCAAGAGTATGTCCGGTTGATTGTATTGAAGGAGCAGTTAAAGAAAAACATAAAGTTGACCAAGAAAAATGTATTGGTTGTGGACTTTGTTATGAAAAATGTAAGTTTGATGCAATAAAGATGAATGTAACTGAGATAAGAAAATAATAATAATAAAAGATAGAATTAGAAATTTCTGATTCTATCTTTTTTTTCCTAAAATATGGTATTATTTATAAATGAAAAAAATATTAAAGGAGATTTGAAAATGAATAAGGATCTTATTACATTGCATACTGCAGTTTTATTATTTGGTTTGTCAGGACTTTTTGGAAAACTCATAGAAGTACCAACATTAATAATTGTTAGTGGTAGAGTTATTTTTGCTTCTATATTTCTTTATATAGTTCTTAGAATAAAAAAAGAAAAAATAGAGATAACTTCTTTAACTTCAAGAAAAATTATGCTCTTACAAGGGACATTACTTTTTTTGCATTGGTTCTCATTTTTTCAAGCAATTAAGTTATCTAGTGTAGCTCTTGGGCTCCTATCTTTTTCAAGCTTTCCTATTTTTACAACGTTTATGGAACCTATTTTTTTTAAAGAAAAATTAGAAAAGGGAAAGATAATTACTGCAATTATAACTTTTATTGGTATTTCAATGGTGATACCATTAAAAGAAGTGGATCCAAAGATGCTAGGTGGAATAGGAATGGGTATATTCTCTGGATTTTCATTTGCAGTTTTAGCTATAATGAATAAAAACTTTTCAAGTTCAGTATCAGGAATAAAACTCACATTCTATCAATGTTTAGGAGCATCATTTTGGTCGATACCTATTTTATTTTTATGGAATAAAATTCCATCAATAAGAGATGTATTTTTGATAGTTTTATTAGGAGTTATTTTTACTGGAATAGCCCATACCTTATTTGTTATTTCATTGAGAGGGATTAGTGCTAGTACAGCTAGTGTAACTGCATGTTTAGAACCTGTGTATGGAATTATATTCGCTGCTTTTATATTAGGAGAAATTCCAAGTTTAAAGACAATTTTTGGTGGTAGTATAATTATATTAGCAGCAATCTTATCTACTAAAACAAAAAAAATTAAAAAATGATCTATTTTGTGATCTTAAAAATAAAAAAATTGGAGAATCAACAATTGTTAATTCTCCAATTTTTTTATTCTTTGGATTTAAGTTCTTTTAGTACTGTTTTGATTTCATAATATTCTATATTACTCGGAAGTTCATCTTTTATTGCTCGAAGTGTTGTTCCTCCTACTTTTTTTATAGCAGAGAGTATCAATTTTTTGTTTCCATCATCAACAATTTTAGATAGATCTACTTTTAATTTTTCATCTACACATTTAAAAAGATGATTAAGGATAGTATCAAATTTACTTTTTCTTATTGTTGCAATTTCTGTTATACTTTTTCCATCTAAAAATAGTTGATAGGAAATTCTATGAGAGCTATCCTTAGTACTTGCTTTCTTGGGTTTAGGATCTTTTTTAGTTATATTAATTACTTCGATAGGGCTAGAATCTCCTTTAATCTCTTTTATTACTTCTAAAAATTGAATTCCATATCTCTCATATTTTTTTTCTCCTACACCACTTATATCTAACATACCTTCATAGTCTGTAGGAAGATACCTTGCCATTTCATGGAGAGTTTTATCTGAAAAGATAGTGTATGGAGGTTTTTTTTCAACTTTTGCAATATCGGCTCGTAGTTTACGAAGAAGATCAAAACTACCATCCCATTCATATGTAGTTTTTCTTTGAATTTTAGTTATTTTTCTAGTGAGTTTTTCTTTATTTTTTATGAATTCAAATGCCTTTTTTGTTAATTTTAAAGTTGGAAACTCTGTTTTAGTAACATCTAAATATTCATCTCCTATAAGCAGGTCGGTCAAAGCTCGAATCTCTTTTTGAGAATAATCAGAGAGGAGACCATAAGTAGAAGATTTATCTAAATTCCAATTAAGAATACTTTTATTTTTAGAACCTCCAAGAACTCCTACAATCATATTTATTCCAAATCTTTGCTCTGTACGATAGACACAAGAAAGTATTTTTTGAACTTCAATTGTAATATCTTCCACTTCACCATCATCTAGACAGTTACTGCAATTGTTACAGTTTTCTATTTTTGCATCTCCAAAATATTCTAAGATATATGATCTAACACATTTAGAAGTATGGCAGTAGTTTACCATAGCACTTAATTTTTCACGTTTAATATTCATAATCTCTTCAGAAGATTCAAATTGATTGTTATTTATAAAAAAAGTTTGAGTTTGTATATCTTTAGGATTAAATATTAATATACAATGAGCATCTAATCCATCTCTTCCAGCTCTTCCAGCTTCTTGATAGTAACTTTCTAGATCCTTTGGTAGATTGCTATGGATAACAAAACGAACATTGGATTTATCTATTCCCATTCCAAAAGCATTGGTTGCTACCATAAGAGTTAGTCTGTCATTTATAAAATCATCTTGATTTTGTTGTCTTTGTATATCAGACATACCAGCATGATATTTTCCAACTAAATATCCTCGGTCGGCTAATTCTGTATATATAGAATCAACTTCTTTTCTTGTAGAAGCATAGATAATTCCACCTTCATCACTATGTTCTTTGAGATATTTTTTTATATAGGATAAACTATTAACACCTTTTATGGTTGTAAATTTAAGGTTTTTTCTATCAAATCCATTTATAAATACATTGGGCTTAAATTTAAGATTTTTTATAATATCTTCTCTTACTTTGGGAGTTGCAGTGGCTGTAAATGCTGTAATGATAGGTTTATTAGGTAGTTGTTTTATGAAATTAGGAACGTTGAGGTATGATTTTCTAAAATCATGTCCCCATTGAGAGATACAATGGGCTTCATCTATGGCTATCTGAGATATTTTTTCTAGTCTAATTCTATCTAAAAATTCTGAATTTTCAAATCTTTCTGGAGTTACATAGATAATTTTGTGATCACCATTTGATATTTCCATATAGACTGTTTTCATCTCTTTAGGTTTTAGAGTACTATTGATATAGATAGAAGAAATACCCAATGTATTGAGAGCATCTACTTGATCTTGCATAAGGGAGATCAAAGGAGATACAACTATAGTTATTCCATCGAAAATAAGAGCTGGTATTTGATAACATATGGATTTACCTCCTCCAGTAGGCATGATTCCTAAAGTATCAAATCCATCTAGAATATTTTTAATAATAGGCTCTTGCCCCTCTTTAAAAGAGGTATATCCAAAATATTTTTTTAAAATTTCATAAGCTTTAAGCACTATTTATTCTCCTTTTTTATTAATTCTTTTGCAACTAACTCTAGCATAAATAATTCTCTATCAATATAGAGACCAATAGTTTTAGGTTGATTTTTGATAACCTTTTTATTATGGGCAATTGCTTCATGGATATTTATCCATCTAGCATCCATTCCATTATTTACTTCGTAGTCTTCTAAACTTGTTTTTCCTAGTTCTTTATGGATATTACAAACAAAAAAATAAGATACCATATTGATAAAGTCGTAGTCTTTTTTATGGATGGGTTTTATTTCATCATAGATACCATATTCTGATATTATTTCTATATTCTGAGCACCTGTTTCTTCATTGATCTCTCTTTTGACACCATCTTCTAAAGTTTCCCCTTTATCGACTCCTCCTCCAGGAAAGCTATAATCGTCATATCTTTTTGTGTGAATTAATAATATATTTTCACCGTCTAGTATAATTCCTCTAGCAGCTATTCTTTTATATATTTTTTTATTTTTTAACTCTTGGTCTTCTGGGAAAATTTTTCTAAGTATTTTCATTTTTACCTCCAATAATAGTTTTATTTATAATATATTATATCATATCATACTCATAGAAAAATTCCCTTACTACAGATTTTTTATTAAAAAATTTTTAAATTTAATTTTAAATAAATTTAGAAATTAATTAATAAAAAAAAGCGTAGAAATTCTACGCTTTTTGATCTAAAAATATAGATCTCTTTCTCCATTTTTAATTTTATTTAATTTTATTTCAAGGGAAGCTTTAGTTTCTTCATTTAATCTAGAAGTGTTTACGTTTGAATTTATTAAGTCATATCCTACTTTTTTAGTTTTTTCACTGGCATAATCTTCAAGATATTCTGCTAGGGTTAAAACGGCGTTAGGGGTACAAAAATTATGAATAAATCCAGGTTTTGAAAATTCCATAAAGTGTTCTCCAGTACGGCCTAATCTATAACAGGCTGTACAAAATGAAGGAGTGAATCCAGTTTCCATAAGTTCTCTTAAGATATCATCTAGATTTCTAGAATCTCCTATTTTAAATTGTTCTTTATCTAAATTTTGTTTACATTTATTTTTCATATTAGAATATCCTTGTAACTCAATTTGAGTTCCAGCATCTATTTGAGAAACTCCAAGATCCATACATTCTTTTCTAAGTTCAGCATTTTCACGGGCTGTTAAGATAAGTCCTGTATAAGGAACAGCTAATCTTAAGATAGCTATAATTCTTTTTAGTTCCATATCATCGATTAGATATTTATTGTCATGGGTAACACCAGAAGCTTCGTTTAATCTAGGAAATGATATTGTATGAGGACCTAC
Organism: Fusobacteriaceae bacterium UBA2433; assembly: GCA_002342785.1. Classification (GTDB taxonomy): domain Bacteria; phylum Fusobacteriota; class Fusobacteriia; order Fusobacteriales; family Fusobacteriaceae; genus Psychrilyobacter. The sequence goes on from DDQV01000063.1 coordinate 22,025, forward strand.
TCCATAATTATCTTCTAAATGTTCTACATGTTGCATCAATCCTAAAACTTCAAATTTCCATTTATAGATACCAAATAATACTCCAATACCTACATCATCAATTCCAGCTTCCATAGCACGAGATAATCCAAACAGTCTCCATTTAAAGTTAGATTTTTCTCCCCTTGGATGAACTATTTTATAAGAAGGCTCATGGTATGTTTCTTGGAATATTTGATATGTTCCAATCTCTGAATCTTTTATAATTTTAAAATCCTCAATAGTTTGAGGAGCTGCATTTATATTAACACGTCTAATCTCACCGTTACCTTTTTTTACAGAATAAGTTTTACGGACACTATCTCTTATATATTCTGGAGAATAATCAGGATGAGTACCATATACTTGAATAATTCTTTTGTGTCCTTCATCTACAAGGGCTTCTATCTCTTGTTCTAATTCATCCATAGATAAAGTTTTTCTAATCATTTGATCATTTTGAGTTTTGAATCCACAATATGTACAAGAATTAGTACATTTATTTCCTAGGTAAAGGGGAGCAAAGAGTACTACTCTATTTCCATAAACATTTTCTTTGATATGTTTTGCTAGTGCAAACATCTCATTAATTTTATCTTGATCTTCAGTGTTTAAAAGAACCGTTGTTTCCTCTAAACTAAGTCTTTCACCTTTTTTTGCTTTTGCCATAACCCTATAAAAATCTTCGTCTGTAGGATTAGTCAATAATAGAGATTCGATCAAATCAGAATTGATAAAGCTTTCCTTTTTAATCTCCTCTTTCCATGCTAAGTTACTCATTTTATACCTCCAAAATTTAATAATTTGAAGATTGATATAAAAATCACACATTTAAAATAAAAAAATGATCTTTAACCATCTCCCTTTTACTTAGAAATTTAATAATTTCCTTGTAATTAGGATAAATTAGATTATTTCTTAGAAGCAGTCTTTACAGAAACACCACTAAGATTACCTATTTTACCTGATAACGATCCTATTCTATCATTATTTGTTTCTAAAATCAATACAATAACCGAGAGACCCATCTTTCTATGGGGAATTCCCATTCGAGAAATTATATCTTCAGAAAAATCCATTAATATTTTATTTATATTTGGGATACTGTCTCTATTTTCAACAAATATTGACATAGTAGCTATTCTTTTATTCATAATTCACTCCTTTATAGCTTTAGATCAAACTGATAATTATCTAGATT